>CACZOS010000096.1 GCA_902782815.1 uncultured Lachnospiraceae bacterium
CAAGAGCTTTGAGGATGTAAAGGCTTTTACCAACAGCATGGGCGTTGATGCTTACAGTATCGTGGAAAGCACACAGCCCATCTGTTTTGAAAATGTAAAATGGGCATATGAGCTCGGCGCAGCGATCGCCATCAAAGAAGGGGCGAAGACTGCTGCAGAGGCTGCCAAATGGATCGGTACAGGACTGCAGGCTTTCTGTATTCCCGGTTCTGTTGCGGACCAGCGTCAGGTTGGTATCGGACATGGTAACCTGGGCGCTATGCTCCTTGACGAAGAGACCGAATGTTTTGCGTTCCTTGCAGGACATGAGTCTTTCGCAGCGGCGGAAGGTGCCATCAAAATTGCCCTTAACGCCAACAAAGTTCGGAAAAAACCACTCCGTGTTATCCTTAACGGTCTTGGCAAAGACGCAGCCATGATCATCAGCAGGATCAACGGATTTACCTATGTACAGACCAAGTACGATTATCTGTCTGCAGACGTAAAAGAGGACCATGCGCTGACCATCGTGAGCAAGACGGCCTACTCCGACGGAGATCGTGCAAAGGTTAACTGCTATGGCGCGGATGATGTCCGTGAAGGCGTAGCCATCATGTGGCATGAGGGTGCAGATGTTTCCATCACCGGAAACTCCACCAATCCGACCCGTTTCCAGCATCCGGTAGCCGGAACATATAAGAAAGAACGTTGGGAAGCCGAAAAGAAATACTTCTCCGTAGCTTCCGGCGGCGGTACCGGCCGTACTCTGCATCCCGATAATATGGCTGCAGGTCCTGCTTCCTACGGAATGACCGATACCATGGGACGTATGCATTCCGATGCCCAGTTCGCCGGTTCTTCCTCCGTGCCCGCTCATGTTGAGATGATGGGCTTCCTTGGCGCAGGAAATAACCCCATGGTCGGCATGACCGTGGCTGTAGCTGTAGCAATCCAGCAGGCAGTAGCCGACTAAGTCGGACTGCGATTGATATTTTACGGATAATAAAAGCTCCCGAAGTTGTCTTCGGGAGCTTTTTGACCTGAATCCCGTTATAAGAGAGGGAAGAGATATGGATCACGCGGAGAAAGCGAAAAAACTGTTTATGGAGGGTTATAACTGTGCCCAGGCTGTGGCCTGCGCCTTTACAGATCTTACCGGACTGGATGAGGAGACAAGCGCCCGTATGGCCTCCTCTTTTGGAGGAGGCATGGGAAGGCTCAGGGAAGTCTGCGGGACCGTCAGCGGGGCCCTTCTGGTTCTGGGTATGCTGCACGGATACGAAGATCCCACGGATCAGGAAGCAAAAAAAGCCCATTATGCTCTTGTCCGCGAATTTGCCCGGCGTTTCCGGCAGATAAACGGGACGATCATCTGCAGGGAACTCCTTGAGGGAGTCAGGGTAAGACCGGGTGATGACCCTGAGCCGCGGACGCGGGAATACTACGCCTGCCGTCCCTGCCTTCGCCATGTGGGTGAGGCTGCGGCCATCGTGGATGAATTGCTTGAAAACGGCTTTCAGGGGCATGAAGTCTCATGAGTATTTGACGGTAGAGTTAAGAGGACGGAGAATTGAGAGAAAGTACAGATTTTCAAAAAGAAGTGGAGCAGGGTATACGCAAAACATTCCATAAACGCCTGTTTACCCCTTTTGTCAAGGGAATCAACCGATACCGTCTGGTGGAGGAGGGGGACAGGATTGCCGTTTGTATTTCCGGAGGAAAGGATTCCATGCTTATGGCCAAACTTTTCCAGGAATTAAAGCGGCATGACAAATTTCCCTTTGAACTGGAATTTTTGGTGATGGATCCCGGATACAGCCGGGCTAACCGCCTGGCTATTGAGGATAATGCCCGTATGCTGGGTGTTCCCATTACCATATTTGAGACCGAGATCTTTGACGCAGTATATGATATCGAAAAGTCTCCCTGCTATCTCTGTGCCAGGATGAGGAGGGGGTATCTTTACAGCAATGCCAGGAAACTGGGATGCAATAAGATTGCTTTGGGACACCACTATGACGATGTGATCGAGACGATCCTTATGGGAATGCTTTACGGGGCCCAGGTCCAGACCATGATGCCCAAGCTTCACAGCACCAATTTTGAAGGAATGGAACTGATCCGTCCCCTGTATCTTCTGCGTGAGGAGGATATCATCCGGTGGGCTGCCCATCACGGACTTCACTTTCTGCAGTGTGCCTGCCGGTTTACCGAAGGATGTTCCCACACCAGGGAAGACGGGACCTCGGAATCAAAAAGAATGGAGACCAAACAGATCATCGCAAGGATGAAACAGTTTAATCCCCATGTGGAATCGAATATATTCAACAGTGTGTCCAATGTGAACCTGAGTACGGTCATTGCCTATAAAGATAAGGAAGGAATGAAACATAACTTCCTGGATGAATACTAGGCTGCTGCCTCAAAGAGGCTGGATCAGTACACCAGGATATAGCCTCCGTTAGCTTTAATAGATGTATAGTATAAGCTGCGGCTTTTAGATTTTGTGGGTACCATGTAATGCACCAGACTGCTCATCTTGGTATATTTAATCCGCTGGTTGGTTCCGGACCAGAGCCTGGTAGCGGAGTCCGCCACGATTACATTCCCGGTATTCGTCATGCCGAGAAGGGCCATGGTGTGTTTTGTTGTGGCCCATTTTTTATCATATTTTCTGGAGATCCTTCCATTGGTCTGCCGGTGATTATTGACTTCGATGATCACCGGTTTTCCTTTTCTCAGATGATTCTCGATTTCTTTTACCGCTTTGGCATCCTTAAAGTTGCGGACATATTTTGATCTGATCCCGCAGTAAGAAAGAATTCTGGTGATTCCATATAAGGAAACCGGCATCTGTTTGGCTGGGCGTTTCGAATAGTTTGCCCTCCACTTCTTCAGGCCGAAAACCTTCTTTTCCAGGGTCTGATAGGTCATGGTCGGTGTATAGTCGGCATATTTGGGAGAATGGGCAGTAAGGATTGTGGTCAGGGCACTTACCGCACATCCATGGATCGCGACATAACTTTTTTCACTCAATGTCGAGGCTCCCTGGGAGAAAACGTGATAGGAACGGGTTGTCCCGTTGGCACTGTTCACATCCACCACATATTCGTCTATGTTGGTATCCTGCGGCAGCTTCGCGTAAGGGGTGGTGATCCCTGTGACGGCAGCGGATGCCTCAAAGGAGAAAAGCAGGGCCGCGGCCAGTATCGTGGAAAAGATATGTTTAATTTTATTGGATCTAAACATTGTTTATCCTCCGTATATCATCTGTTTTTTGCCATGTTGTTCCATTATACATGAATAACCCGGAAGAGTCCAGTTCTTTTGTCTGTTTTGTGAATTCTGACGGAAAGGGATTCTTGTCATTACTTAAGGTATATGTTACCATGACAATGATTATTGCAGTCGGAATAAAAGAGGAAAAGAGGTAGAGAAATGCCGATCGGAGTGCTGGTCAATGTATTGAGTGTCATATTCGGCGGGATAGTGGGAAGCCTGGCGGGACATAAGCTGACAGAGGAATTCAAAGAAGGACTCAATTCCGTTTTCGGCGTATGTGCTATGGCTATCGGAATCAGTTCCATCGTCCTTATGACAAATATGCCGGCAGTGATCTTTGCGGTGATCGCCGGTACAGCCATCGGCCTTCTTCTTCATCTGGGAGAAAAGATCAACCGGCTTGGGGAGATGATGATGCATGTCATGGAAAAGATTCTCAGGTTGGACAGAGGGGATGAGGATGAGGCCGGGAGAAACCTTCTGGTGACCACCATAGTCCTTTTTTGCTGCAGCGGGACGGGAATCTATGGGTCAATGGTGTCAGGGATGACCGGTGACCACAGTATCCTGCTTGCCAAATCTGTTCTGGATTTTCCTACTGCCATGATTTTTGCCTGTTCTCTCGGTTTGGTGGTCGCTTTGGTTGCTGTTCCTCAGCTGGCAGTTTTTCTTGTACTTTTCTTTCTGGCAAAACTGATCTACCCCTTGTGCAGTCCGGAGATGATCAATGATTTTAAAGCATGCTGCGGAATTCTGCTTCTTGCTACCGGCTTCCGCATTGCAAGGATAAAAAGCTTTCCCATTGCGGATATGATTCCTGCCATGATCCTGGTTATGCCGGTGAGCCATTTGTGGACAAACTATATTATCCCTCTTCTGGGTTGATAAGGTATAAAAAAACGTTTCCTTTCGGAAACGTTTTTTTATACCTTATCAATAGGAAATGACGGTAGTTCTCTTTGGGATTTTCTGATAGATATATTTTGCGTCTTTGTCATAAAGGCGGATACATCCGTTGGATCCCGGCGCACCCAATTCCGGGTAATAGTATCCTCCACCGTAGGCTTTTTTTCGATGAATTCTGGTATGAAAGGCGTTCCTTCCTTTAAAGCGGGTGATGTAAGAAAGATACCGGTTGTAGTAATTCCACCTTTTCTCCTTCCTGCCGACCTTGAATACTCCCTGGGGAGTACGGCGCAGATGACTGCCCGCTGTGCAGGGATAGGTTTTGATCAGTTTCCATTTCCCTTTTTTCCCTTTAAAGATATTGACTTCCTGGGTATAAAGGCTGATCCAGATCAGAAATTTTGTCGAACTCTTGTATCCGTTGACGAAAGCCAGTTTCTGGGAGGTGTTATATTTGAGTCTTGTAAAGTTGCAGGAAGTGTAGACCATAAATTTCTGTTGGACATAGTAAAACCCGTTATCATAACGTACATACAGGTAGCCAAGCTTATTATTCCTTGAAAGGATCTCCATCTGTGTTCCTGCGGGAATCTCCAGGACAGGCTGGCGAAAGTACTTATCCTGATAAAGGAAAGTGTTTTTTGTATTATGCCCGTTATAGGTGATGGTCCGGACCCGGTCGCTTAACTGATTTGCCTGCTCCCCTGTATCCTGTACCGAAGTGGCGCTTACCTTTACGGGGCTCAGGATAAAAAGGAAGACAATCGCAGCAATGATAAAGAAAGAGAATCTTGCACTGTATCTCATCAGAGATTATCCTTTCGTTTTCAAACTTTTTTCGTTTTTTAAAGTCCGGGAAATCCTTCCAGTACGGAGGGAGGGACATTCAGGTTCCCGGTTCCCCGGAAAAGTCCGATGTCCGGTTTGCTGAACCCGTGATAGTCAGATCCTCCGGTGATACGGAGGTTGTATTTTTCGGCCAGGGACCGGAAGCGGTCGGTATCTTTCTGCTTATTCCTGCTGTAGTATACTTCCAGGCCGTCCAGCCCCGAATTATGCAGGTTCCGGATCAGCTCTTCCAGCTCTCCTTTGTCCAGTTTGGTATAGAGTACGGGATGGGCCAGGACGGCTATGCCCCCGCTGGAATGGATCAGACGGATCACTTCCTCAAGAGTGGGGCGGATCCTTTCCACATAACAGGGTCTTCCTCTGTTGAGGTATCTCTGGAAAGCTTCCTCAACACTGGATACATAGCCCATCTTTATCATATGCATGGCGATAGCCGGTCTCCCCACGGAGGAATCGGAAGTGAGCGGTTCGATATCCCTTGGGAATATTTTCATTCCCATCGTGTTCAGTCTCTCCAGTATCCGCATGTTCCGGATATCACGACTGTGACGGAACTCCTCCAGTCTTTCCCGAAGTTCTTCGTTGGTGAAATCAATCCCATAGCCCAGCATATGGATGGTCTGTCTGATTCCGTTCTCTTTCTGAAAATAAGTGGAAAACTCCACGCCGCCTATGGCATGGACCCTGGAAGGGTATTTAGAGGCTTCGTCAAGAAATTCGGGAATGCCAGAAACGGTATCATGATCCGTGAGGGCCATGGTTACCGGAGCGGAATATCTGTCTGCCCACTCTGCCCCGAGTCCGATGATCTCTGCCGGACTCTTGCTTCCGTCGGAGGCGGTGGAATGGATATGTAGATCGATCATCATAATGTCTGTCCTTATTTTTCAGTATTTGTTCAAATCATAAAATCAGCTATTACTCTATCAGAAATCCGCCTGAAATGCAAGAAAGAGATAGGTCCGGGATCATGGCAGGATGTTGTCAGAAAATCCGAAAAGTGATACAATAAATAAGATTAGGAGTCTGTGAAAAAGACGATAATATATTTGAAAGGGGATACACATAGATGGAAGACATTATCAAAGCTTTGCTTGACGTTGTCCGGGCGCAGCATTCGGCGACCGAGGGAACGGATGAAGCACCTTTTGATATGGATGATGTTCTGGACATGGCGATGAATCTTCTGGGCAGACCTGAGGAAAAGGGAGAAGAGGAAGCCATGGTGGACGAGATCCAGAAGATGGTGGAGTCTTTGGCTCCTGATATTTTTCCTCCCAAGACATTTGAGCAGATGGATGATTCGGAAAAGGTCATCTCTGCCGCAAATATGATCGAGAACCGTCTTATGAGAGGTAACGAAAATTCTGATCGGAATCCGGACCGGACTGCTGATTTTTCCACTTCCCAGGAGTCCTATTCCTACGGGGAAGCTGAGGAGGATGAGCAGGAGGAGCCGGATGTAGGGGATCTGAATGATCTGATCTATAAAAACTTTATGGAGATGATGGGTCTTTCCGCCCCCCAGGTAGAGTATCCTTTCGACCGGAGTCAGATCGTGTACGGGAAAGAGAAATCCGCCACGGAGATGCTGGCTGAGGAAGAAGAGGAGAGAAGGAGAAGAGAAGAGGAGGATGTTCAGAGAGACAGGAAGCTGTCTGCTCTGGAACTGGCGCAGAATGTGATCGATCAGGATGAGGCAGCTCATGCCAAGGAAGAGTATGTCCCCAAACCCATCGAACAGCCGGTGGCCAGGTCGGCCTCCCAGATGGCGAATGAGGCGATCCGAAAAGCGCAGGAAGAGGACAGAATGAAACTTGAGATAGAGAAACAGGCAGAAGCCCTGATGGCAGAAGCCAGGAAACGGGGACAGGACCCCATGGATTTCATGCTCCACCAGCAGGAGATCCTCCGCTATATGGAGAAGAACAGCGATGAACTGGTATCTTTTGAAGACTATGAGGATCTGAGTCCCGAGGAGAAGCTGGAGATCGAGAGGCAGATCCACATAGACCGGCAGATTGCCGAGGGAGTTGACCCGGATCAGGTGGATACCAATGTTCCGGAACAATATATCCCGGAAGGATTGAAAGAACAGTCTCCCGCTCCCCTGCCCGAGAAGGAGACGACCTTTGATGAGGATGTTCTGCGGGCTTTATCCCAGCAGGTTCTCAGCGAGAATTCCGATATGATCCTCTCGGAAAACGAGAATGAAGACATGGTGAGTCTGCAGGAGGAATTATTCCAGAACCTGAAGAGGATGATGAACGGAAGCGGCACACCTGTTCCTCAGGAAAATGTGGCTTCCCTGCTCTCCCAGGCAGCCAGCAATTTCATGGCCGGAAATGATGAAGACCAGGAGGAGGCCGGTGAGGATTCCGCTCCGGCAATGGAGGAGAAAGAGATTCCCGAAGAAACGGACCATGATACCGATAAGGATGCAGGCAGTCCTGTTACTCCTCCGGCTGAGGAAAAACCTTTATTTACCAGGCCTATGTCCGCTGTAGAGCTTGCCCTGGCCGCCCAGAAGGGGATGAAACCCGGGCAGGAAGAGGAAGAGCAAAAGAAGGCGGAGGCTGAACTTATCGAGGAGATTGACCTGTCCTTTGATGAGATGGATGATCTTTTTGAGGAGGACAGGCCGGAAGAGGAACCACTGGAGGATATTAAGCCGGAAGAAGATGAACCGCCAAAAGAGATTTCCGGAAGTGAAGCTTCCGGGGAGGAAGCAGAAGAAGGGGAACCGTCTGCAGATCAAGTCCCCGGGGAAGAGGCATCCGAAGAGGAACCTTCCGGAGACGAACCCGCCCGGGATGAGACAGGGGAAGAGAAATCGTCCGAAGGTGAAAATTCCCTCGAGGAATCGTCCGAAGAGGATACAATTGAAGAGAAAATTCCCGAAGAGGATGAATACGAATACATTGACCCGGATGAGCTGGTCCTGGGTGATCATACCCAGGCAGAGATTGACGAGGCTATGGCTAATCTGAGCAGCCTGGGCCTGGAAGGTGAAGTATTTGAGAGAGCAAAAAGGATGCTCCTTTTAGAACTTGCCGGTTCCGAAGCCGTCCTGGACGCGTGGCTTAAGGAACAGGAACAGACAGGGAAAAAGAAAGCGGATGTTCCTGCTTTTGAAGAGGATAGTTTGGATGATTTATCGGACTTTGATGAAGATCTTTTTGAAAAAGAGCTTGACCAGGCAATTGATAAGGATTTTGAAGAAAAAGATTCCGGGGATTGGGAAAACGGTAAAGAAAAACCGGAAGAAATCGGAGAAGAGACCGGAGAAGAAGGAACCGATGAACCGGAGATCCTTGACTTCCGGGGTGACATCGAGGAGGTCGGATACGAGGAGGCGGAAGAAATCTATACCGAGACGGATTCTGACCAGGGCCTGGAAGAAATACCGGAAGTCTCAGAAGAAAAAAATGAAGAAGTAGAACAGAAGAAGACCCGGATACCCCGGGGAAATAAAGGACGTAAGGGTGTAGTTCACAAGAGGGAGAAAACGTCCCGGGCCGAAGAGGAAAAGACTCCGACTCCGCAGAAGGAAACCGGTGCGGAGGAGAGAGGATATCAGATTTCTGTCCGTAAACCCTTTATCCTGAAGAATTCCACCAGCTTCATGGACAAGCTGGAGGATTTCATCACGGAAAACCAGGAGAACAGAAAGCTCAGTACAGGATTTAAAAAGCTGGATGGGCTTCTAAGATTCGGACTTCATAAAGGAAGCTATTTCATTGATGCCCAGCCTCAGTTCCTGAAGAATGCCTTCATGCAGCAGATCGCCGATCAGGCGGCAGAAAGCGGTGTGGATGTTCTCTATATCTCTACGGAGCTTTCCCGCTATGATCTTATGGTGGATTCCATCTCCAGGCTCAGCTACGAGATGAACGGCCATGATCCGTCCAAAGCCCACTCTGTCATGTCCATCATGACCGGAGAAGAGGGAGCCGGCCTCTCCCAGCTTTCCGACGAGCTCAACTGGTATCGGGGAAGGATCAGTGAGCACCTGTTCATTCTTGACCAGGAAGCCGTGGATGAATTTATCGATGGCATGGAAGAAGAGGCTTCCGCAGGAGCGATTCTGGAGGAACTTATCCGGTCCATCGTGACGGAGGGATCCCACAAACCGGTTGTCTTTATCGATAATATCGAGAACATTCTGTCGGTGGAGGATTCCGAAGATATGAAACCCCTCATGGATGGAATCGGTAAGCTGGCTAAAGAGCTGAACATTCCCATCATTATGTCTTACGGGTATGAGCAGGCGGAGAACGAGCAGGAAATGTCCTATGAGGAACACCTGTATCACGAATCTCTCGGAAATATGTGTGATGTTTATCTGGAGTTGAAGTACGCGGATATGATCACCGAAGATTCGGTGGAACTGACCATCGATGATATCCGGGAGATGGCGGAAGACGGGGAAAGCCTTCTGTTCGATGTGCAGATTTATCGCAACCGCAGACCTATGCGGGCTTCCTGCCAGATTCAGGGAACACCCAAATTTAATTTCTTTGAAGAATAAACCGGTCGGGTTAATAGGTAAAAGCCGTTCTTCCAATCAGGGAGAACGGCTTTTATTCAAGATAGACGTATTTTTAAGGATATATACCTATGCTGTCGGTGACCACTTCAATCTTGCTACTGATTTTTCCCAGTTCTTCCGTGGGCTCATAGCCGGAAGTTCCGAAAAGATATTCATGAGCGGATGCCGCGTTGGAGGCGGCAGTAAGGGGGAACCCGTAATAAATGCCCCCGTAACGTTCATCCTGTGAGTTGAAGGGATAAGCCTGGGAATCCACGATCTTACAACGCAGGAGTCTGGTGCTCAGGCCGGTCATCTCCCCGGCGGACAGACTGGTCACGCACTGAGGAAGAACAGTGTTGATGAGTTTGTTGAGTTTCCAGGGTTTTTTCTTTACCGCCCGGACCAGCCCTTCCACCACCAGCCGCTGGTGCCCGGCCCTGGCATGGTCGCCGCCCTCCATGTAGCGAATACGGGAATAAGCGACTGCCTGGTTGCCGTCAAACACTGCCCGGAAGGGGTATTCCTCAGGTTTTTCAAAAGTGGGAGAATCCCCGCCGTTGATATGGTTCATGTTTTTGATATAGTCATTCAGGTTTTTTCTTTCCTTGTCCGACTGAACAGTGAGTGAGATGCCGCCCACGATGTCTACAGCATCAGCAAGGGCTTTGAAGTTTACCGTGGCAAAATCTGTGATATCCAGATCCAGATTCCGGTTGATGGTACTGATGGCCAGTTCCGGGCCTCCGTAGGAATACGCCGCATTGATCTTGTCATATTGACCGTTTATGCTGACGTAGGTGTCCCGGTAAATGGACATGAGTTTCACTTTCCCGCTCTTTTTGTGGATACTGGCTACGATGATACAGTCTGTTCTTGAACCGGTATCCCGGATGACATTATCCTGACTGTCCACACCGAAAAGAGCGATATTCTGATAGGAACCCATATGTTTATCCGATTCTCTCGCTCCCTCGTTTATGACTACAGCAGATTCATCCAGGGGATAGCGGCTGACCTTGCCCAGGGTATATCTGAGTCCTGCCCGGACACCCAGAACCAGGAGGATCAGGATTACCGGAAGGAGGACAAGGCGCGGCAGACAGCCTTTTTTCTTCTTCTGATTCTTCTCTGCCCTATGGACAGAATCGGCCTGCTTCCATGAAGCAGACCGAGGGGTATCATTCCTGTAGGAAAGGTTTCTTTTTTTCATCATTTCATCTCCGATTATAAACATATTCCCGGGCCGGCTGTTTTTTTCTTATTGTAATCCCGGCTCCGGGATCAGACCACAGGCTGCCTTTATCCGAATTTACGGGGGAGATGGGGACAGCGGTCTTAATAGGCATTTTTATTGACGAATCCTTTGAAGACTGTCAGGAAAAGAATCTTGATATCAAATCCCATGGTCCAGTTTTCGATATAGAAAATATCGTGTTCGATCCTGCCCAGGATGGAGGTGTCCCCCCGGAATCCGCAGACCTGGGCCCAGCCGGTCATGCCGGGACGGACCTGGTGCTTGATCATGTAACGGGGGATTTCTTCTTTGAACTTCTCCACAAACTGAGGACGCTCGGGGCGCGGACCGATCAGGCTCATATCGCCTTTGAGCACATTGAAGAGCTGCGGAAGCTCATCGATGCTGGTCTTACGGATCACTTTTCCCACGGAGGTGACCCTGGGATCGTTCTGGGTCGTCCACCCCTCTTTCTCCTTGTCGACGGTCTGGACACCCATGGACCGGAATTTATACATTTTAAAGGGTTTGTTATGCAGGCCGATCCTTTCCTGACAGAAGAGGATCGGTCCGGGAGAGTTCCGCTTTACGGCGATGGCGGTGACCAGCATGACAGGAGAGAAGATCACGATACAGATAAGGGATCCCACAATGTCCATCAGACGTTTGATGAATCGGTTGAAACTGTTGGTCAGGGGGACATTGCGGATATTGATCACAGGGAGACCGTTCAGGTCCTCCGTCACCGGATGGGTGGGGATGAACTTGTAGTAATCGGGAATCAGCTTGGTGTGTACGCCACTCTTTTCACAAATATTTACGATAGCTTCCAGTTTATGGTATTCCCGCAGACTGAGAGCGATGGCCACTTCGTCCAGAGAATTCTCGATAAGGTATCCCTGGAGCTGATGGATCTTCCCAATACAAGGGATATCTTTATAGGAAAAACCTTCGGGTACATTGTCCGCAAAGATGCCATGGACATAGTAACCCCATTGGGGATTTGCCTTGATCCGGTCGATATATGCCCTGGAAGCCGCACTTTCCCCCACCACGATGATGTGCTTTAAGTTGCGGCCCTGCTTCCTTTCTCTCTGAAGGATCAGCCTGATGACCAGCCTTACCAGGAGAGACAGAAACATGCAGACAATATAGAAGATGATCAGAAGACTTCTCGGCACATGCTCAATCTTCAGAAAGAAAATGTAGATGAAGAAGAAAAGCATTCCGCAGGAATTCGCTTTAAATAAGGCCGAGATCTCCGTCCAGGGGTGCTGGAAACGTTTTGGCTTATAGAGCCCGAAGTAGGCGTAAAGGATGAGAAATACGGGAACGATGACCAGGAGCATGCTCTGGTACTGGGAGAGAAGCCGGTAATAGCGGGTGGGGGGCATGAAAGGTTTCAGAAAATCGATTTTAAACCTTATTACATAGCTGAGACAAAATGAGCAGTAGATCACTATGGCATCAAGTACAATGTGCAATCGATTTAGATTCTTCTGATTCTGTTTAATCATAATTGCCTCCCACAGCGTTTTCTGTTATGATAGACAGGATGAAATAGATTTTGCCGGATCCTGTTATATTCTCCATAAGATTATACATTCCCAACCGGTATTCTACAAGGTTTTTCTTTTTTTCGACACAAAGCAGACACATTTTTTTCACATATTGCTGTTATGATTGGCTCCGAAAAAGGAAACAGAGAAAAAATCTTTTTTGAAAACTTTTTACGGAAAGGATGAGGATAAATGAGCGAATTTGAAAACGGCTATAAAGAGGGAAACGAAGGTTTCGGGGAACAGGATTCCGATGTCCGGCAGGACAATGAGGCATCTGTCTGGGCCTACGGCGCAGATCCGGCTGAAGAGCAGCAGGAGCAGCCCCGGGAAAGATTTCATTATTCAAGGGAAGGAGCCGGATCATCCGGCACCGGTTTTTCTCCCAACAGGCCGGACAGGAAAACCAGAAATAAAAGCGGTGGCAGTAAGATCCTGAAACTCATCGCGTCGGCTTTCCTTTTCGGTCTGATCGCCGGGGCGACCATGATCGGTGTGGAAGCGGCCAAAGACAGGTTCTTTCCTTCTTCCATCACCCAGATAGAAACCACGGACAAAGCCGCAGACAGTACGGAAGAGTCAACGGAGAAGGCAGATAACGAAAGCAATACTGCCGCGGTTACTCCCCAGACTTCGGTTACCGCTACGGACGTGTCCGGTGTGGTTCAGCAGGTGATGCCTTCTGTGGTATCCATCACCTCTACCATCACCAGCAGCAATTATTTTTACGGGACCACACAGTCCCAGGGAGCAGGATCGGGATTTATCCTTTCCAAGGATGCCGATAAGCTGTATATTGCAACCAATAACCATGTTGTGGCGGATGCAACAGCCTTAACCGTAGGTTTTGCGGACGGGTCAACGGCAGAAGCAGAGATTGTGGGAACGGATTCGGATGCCGATCTGGCTGTGATCTCTGTCAAAGCGGAGAAGATCTCCAAGGAGACTGCTTCAGTTATCAAGGTTGCCGCACTGGGTAATTCCGATTCCCTTAAAGTGGGGGAACCTGTTATTGCCATCGGTAATGCTCTTGGTTACGGACAGTCTGTCACCACCGGTGTTGTAAGTGCCAAAGACAGGGAAGTGTCCTTCACTGACGGAACCATGGTCCTGCTGCAGACCGATGCGGCCATCAATCCCGGAAACAGCGGCGGTGTTCTGATCAACCAGCGCGGTGAGGTCATCGGCATTAACAATGCCAAGCTGGAGGATACCTCCGTGGAAGGAATGGGCTATGCCATACCTATTACCACAGCCAAAGGAATCCTTGATGACCTGATGAATTCCACAAATATCACAGAGGCTGAGACTTCCTTCCTGGGTGTGGTTGGCCGTACCATTGACAGCACCTATTCCCAGACTTTAGGCATGCCCACCGGAATCTATGTCACCCAGGTGATCTCCGGATCTCCGGCCGAACAGGCAGGGATAAGTGCGGGAGATGTTATCGTGGCGTTTGACGGAAATAAAGTTTCCACCATGGACGGGCTGAAAGCAAAACTTGCCCGAAAAGCTGCCGGAACCAAGATCAGTCTGACCGTTAAGCGGGCAAACCAGAACGGAGAATATGAGGAACAGACCATAGATGTGACCCTGGGTAAGAAAAGTGATTTTGCCGATGCCGCCGCCAATCCGGATAATCAGGAAGAAGGCCGGCAGGAGCAGGAAAACGGAAGCCAGGGTAACGGAGACCGGGATAACGGGGGTTACTATTTCAACAATCCTTACGATTTCTTCTTCGGCAACGGCAACTGGTAATCGGTAATCAAAGAGGGAAAATATGATGAAGAAAGTTCTGATGATCGTTAATCCCATCTCCGGACGCAGCCAGGTGGGAAGATATCTGCTGGATATCACCAACCAGTTTTCCCGGGAGGGGATATTCCTTACCACTTATGTGACCCAGGCAAAATCGGATGCCTTCCGGAAAGCAAAGGCGGAGGCAGGGAATTATGACATCATTGCCTGCTCCGGCGGGGACGGCACCCTGGATGAAGTGGTGGCCGGGGTATCGAAATCGGGATATACTCCCAAGATCGGCTATATCCCTTCAGGCAGCACCAATGATTATGCCCAGAGCCTGCAGCTGCCGGCCGACATGGTGAGGTCGGCCCAGATCATTGTGGAAGGCCATGCCCTCACGGTGGATATCGGTACCATCAGAGATATCGGGAAAACCAATGAGTGGTATTTTGTATATGTTGTTGCCTTTGGGGTCTTTTCCGATGTGTCCTACAGGACCAGCCAGGATATGAAAAATATGCTGGGGCATATGGCCTATGTGCTGGAAGGGGCCAAAAGCCTGCTGGATATCAAACCCTATCGCATGACCATCACCATTGATGATGACCAGGTCCTGGAAGGGGATTTTATCTACGGGATGGTGGCGAATTCGGAGTCTGTCGGAGGTGTCAATAATATTGCCGGCAACGATGTGGAACTGGATGACGGCTATTTTGAAGTGGTGCTGGTGCGCAATCCGGTCACTCCCTTTGACTGGCAGCCCATTATTTTCGGCCTTCTCAACAAGGAATCTGACGGAAAGCTCATCTACTATCTGAAAGCCAGAAAAGTTCGTATCCAATGTGATCAGCCTGTGGCCTGGACAGTGGACGGAGAGGACGGGGGGAGCCATGATAATGTGGAGGTCGTCGTCCATGAAAAGATGCTGGATATATTTGTAGATAAGGATTATCTGAAACTTCTTCATAAAGATACCGGGACCGAAGATGAAAAGGGACCGGAAAATCTGTGATCTTTTATAAGAATTAAAGCCTGTTCTGAAATCTGTGCGGGGCCTTTTAAGGGGCCTTGCGCAGAATATTCAGAACAGGCTTTTTCTTTACCGTTTTTATGTGGTCAGTTTTTATTTGGTCAGGAGATTGAGAAGTTTGTTGGACCTGGCCACGAAGGCGGTCATCTCCTCCGGCTTCAGCGGATGATTTGACAATTTAGCCAGATCGTAGATCTGCTGGCAGAGCAGGTCTGTATTTTCCTCCTCCGGGTGATCCATGACAAACTGAACCAAAGGATTGTTGAGGTTCAGAACCAGGGTCTCGCCCTGAGCACCCATACCCGTGGGGCTGTTATCCATACCGTACATCTCCATCATCTCAGCCAGACGTCTGGTCTGTTCCTGTACGGTGATCATGGAGGTGACCTCCGGATTTTTCAGCTTCTCGGCCTTGACGATCAGCTGATCGATGCCGGTGGCCTTCTTAAATATGTCGGCCAGTTTCTTCGTGCTCTCCTTGGCATCATCTTCAGAGAGATTTTCCTTCAGGATGTCGGTGACATCGGAATCAATTCTCAGGAACTGGACCTCGCGGTTTCTCTGTTCAAGATAGGTGATGAAAGTGCTGTCGATGGGATCCACCAGGTAGACAGCATCCACACCCTGTTCCCTGAATATGTTCATGTATTGGGACTGGGTCACTTCATCAGAGATGTAGAAGACTTTGTTCTCGTTGGTTTCTTTCGCACTCTCAAGGTATTCCGGAAGGGTGATGTATTTTCCTTCCATATTCTTGAAAATGATGTAATCCTTCATCCGGTCACTGAACTTGTCATCCCGGATACAGCCGAATTTGATAAAGGGAGAGATGTCATCCCAGTATTTCTCATAGGCTTCGCGGTCGGTCTTACACATGCCGGAAAGCTTCTCGGCTACCTTTTTCGTGATATAGTTGGCGATCTTCTTTACGAATCCGTCGTTCTGCAGAGCACTACGGGATACGTTGAGAGGAAGATCCGGGCAATCTATGCAGCCCTTTAAGAGCAGAAGATATTCCGGAATGACTTCCTTGATATTGTCGGCGATAAATACCTGGTTGTTGTATAACTTGATGGTTCCCTCGATGGTGTCGTACTGGGTATTGATCTTGGGGAAGTAAAGGATTCCCTTCAGATTAAAGGGGTAATCCATGTTCAGATGGATCCAGAACAGGGGCTCCTTGTAATCGTGGAAAACGTTCCGGTAGAATTCCTTGTATTCCTCCTCACTGCACTCATTGGGGTGCTTTGACCATAAGGGATTGATCTGATTGATAGGCTTTGGACCCTTGTCCTCCTCATCATCCTCGTC
>CACZOS010000097.1 GCA_902782815.1 uncultured Lachnospiraceae bacterium
AGCGAACATGATTCGCATCAGTGAACCACCACCTGACAGCCTGCTCAAGCCCGCCGATGATCAATTCGGTAAGCAGTTCCGGCTCTGCAGAAAGATCATGTCCTGCGGCTTTGTCGCATAACTCTTTGACAGTGATCTGCTCAAAGCTTTTTAGTTCAATCAGTTGTATGAGGCATTCGGCTTTCAGTATGTGGATACGGTATCAATGTATTATGAGGATACTGGAGGGGAGAAATTTCGATTATAAGAATTGATGTTGTGATAGAAAAAGGAAATCACTGAAGGATAAAAAGAAAGGAGATCAAAATGAACGAAAAAAATCATTCTGGAAAAAATGGTAAAGTCTGGAGAACCTTATCAACACAAGTCTGTTTCTTGAAAAGAATAGGGCCTTTTGAGGCATCTAATAGCCTCACTGAGAAAAGGCATAGCAGGATGAACGGATTCTGTGAGGGTGCCTGAGTGAAATATCTGTATGATAATAAGGGATTATGTGCTACAATGATAAATTATTTAATTGAATACGGGGGTGAACGACTGGTGTTTCACTGCTGTTTTTTAGATTCTCGATCCGATGGAGGCTGGGTATGATCGTGAAGAAACAGCGTGGTGCGCTTTGCCGAAATCTCCTTTTAAAACGTGGCAATGATTTAGAAAGAATCAATATGAAAACCAGAATAATTGGAATGATGGTTATTTTCCTGATGATCATTTTCATACATCCAATGACCTCTTTTGAAACAGATTTTACTTTTGATGATGTATCGGAAAAGGACTGGTATTATGCGGATGTTCAAAAGGCGTGTGAATCGGACTTCATGGAAGGTTTTGAGGATGATACCTTTCGACCGGAAATAAGGATGACCTATGCACAGATTGTTAAGATCGCTTCTGGGCTGAAACAATCCTACACAGAAGAAAAAATACTGATAAAGGAAGATGATCCTCACTGGTATGATGGTTATGTTGATTATGCCAGGGAGCACGACATTATTGTGAAAGATTATCCTTGGAATGCCCCTGCTACAAGAGCGGATTTTGCCGAGATTCTTGTGAATTCGTTGATGGATTCCACAATTCTTCCCCAAAATATGATTGAGAAGGGGATGATCCCGGATGTGCCCGCTGATCATGAGCAGGCCTCATCGATTTATAAATTGTATCGAGCAGGGGTTATGACGGGAAGTAATGCGGAAGGCAATTTTTATCCGGATAAGACCATTCAGCGATGCGAAGTGGCCGCTGTCCTTACAAGGATTATCGATGAGACGGTGCGGAAGGATATAACGATGGTTTTTGCACGGGAACCGCAGGAGAGTATCTCTCGGACTGCCTCTATACGGGAAGGCGTGAAGATTCCGGTTTTGTTGTATCATGGGGTCTCCAACCGGGTATGGGGTCTTGATTATTTGTTCGTTTCACCAAATAACATGAGACAACAGCTGCAGTGGCTGAAGGATAATGGTTATGAGACGGTTTTCTTTTCGGATCTCACCCATTTATCGGACTATCAGAAACCGATATTATTGACGTTTGACGATGGTTATGATGGAAACTATACAAATTTGTTTCCATTGCTGCAAGAATACAATATGAAAGCCACGATTTTTGTCGTTTCGGACGAAATCGGCAATGAACATCGAATGGACAAGTACCAGTTACGGGAGATGTCGGATTCAGGACTCGTGTCCATTCAGAGTCATACAAAAAGTCATGTATGGTTGGATACCCTCAATAAACAGCAGTTAATAAAAGAATGTCAGGAATCTAGAACGACGATCGGAGAAATTACAGGTGAATTACCGTATGCGATTTCTTATCCGGAAGGAAGGCATAATGCACTGTCTGATTCCGTTGTGAAGGATTACTATTCCCTTGGAGTTCTTGATCGCAATGGACCATGGATTTCAAACCGGAAAACGCGGTATCAGATTACTCGAACCATTATTCCAAGGGAATTTACGATAGAGCAATTTGTAACTGCTGTAAAAAAATGAGAAT
>CACZOS010000098.1 GCA_902782815.1 uncultured Lachnospiraceae bacterium
ACCAGGATCAATGTCACGGAGGTTAAGGCCGAGGATAATCCGGATTATGGTACGGATGGGGGAAATGATACTCAGGACAGGGTCTTTCTGTTAAGCATCTCCGAAGCAGAGACCTACCTGAAATCATCAAAGTCCAGGAAATGTAAACCTTCAGTCTATGCAGGTGTGCAGGCAGGCTGGAGCAAGCCTCCCGGCTCCGGATATTGGTGGCTCAGATCCCCGGGAGAGAATAATACTCTTGTAGCGGCGGTAATAACTGACGGGACGATCAACAGCAAGGGTTTTTATCCTGACGGATCGACAGTTTATGTCCGCCCTGCCATATGGGTCACTCCATAGAAAAAATATTTCCGGCAAATCATGGTATAATCACTTCAGAAAGAGGGGAGGAGATGACATGAGAAAGATACTGATCGTCGTTGACATGCAGAATGATTTTATTGATGCCGCCCTGGGGACCAAAGAGGCGGAAGCCATCGTGGAGGCAGTGAAGGATAAGATCCGGTCTTACCGGCCCGAGGATGTGATCGCCACCATGGATACCCATGAAAAAGACTACATGCAGACCCAGGAGGGGGAAAACCTTCCCGTGGAGCATTGTATCCGGGGGACGGAAGGATGGAAGATCCGCCCGGATATCGCAGAGCTTCTGACCGGGGCTAAGATCTACGAAAAGCCTACCTTCGGCAGCACAGCTCTGGCAGAAGACCTTAAAGCACTGGCGGAAAAGGAGGATTTTGAACTGGAGATCATCGGCCTTTGCACGGATATCTGTGTAGTTTCCAATGCCCTCCTTTTAAAGGCAAATATGCCCGAGGTCAGGATCACGGTGGATGCCGCCTGCTGCGCAGGGGTAACACCGGAAAGCCATCAGGCGGCTCTGGCCACCATGCGGGCCTGCCAGGTTCACGTGATAAACGGCTGAACCCCCGAGGGCCAGCCGTCGTTCAGCCTTTATTCAGATAGTAAAAAGGACTGCCTGATCATGTGTCGGCAGTAAGTGCGGCAGCCGGCGTGTCCGGCTGCCTTTTAAATGCGGTGACATAGATGATCGCCCGGAAGATCCAGTCCACAAACATGGCGTACCAGACCCAGACCACGCTTTTGTGGAAAAAGACCACGAAGACATAGGCCAGTCCTACACGGAAAAGCCACATGGTGACAATGGCTACAACCATGGTAAAGGCTGCCCTTCCGATAGCCCGGAAATAATAGGGGTAAAGGAAGGCCAGGGGCCAGACCAGCATGGCGATGGAATGACCGAGGATCAGAGCACAGGCCGGTGCTGCCGCAGCGGGACTCAGGTTGTATAAGCCCACCAGGAAATGTCTTCCTACGATCAAAGCTGTACTTAAAACTGCCAGCATGGCATAGTTGAAGGCGAGAAGTTTACGCATATAATATTTGGCCTGACCGTGTTCACCGGCTCCGTAACACTGGCCCACGATGGTGATCAGGGCAGCTCCAAGGGCATTACCCGGAAGGTAGAGGTAGGTGACCAGGTTGTTGGCCACGGCATAGGCCGCGATGGAAGCGGTTCCCAGGGTGGCCACCAGGCTCTGGAGCATAAGCTTACCGAACTGGAAAAGCCCGCTCTCAACACTGTTGGGGACACCGATGGCCAGGATCCGGCGGATCAGGTAGAATTTGGGACGAAAATAGGACAAAGAGGGAATCCGCAGAGGATTCTCTTTTTTTTGCAGAAGGGAAAAGATCACCAGGGAAGCGATGACCCTGGAGATCAGGGTGGGTATCCCCACACCGGCCACGCCCATCTTAAGGATAAAGATACAAAAAGCATTTCCGGCCACGTTGATGACATTCATCAGCAGGGAGACCAGCATGGATATCCGGGTATCCCCGTTGGCCCGGAAAACCGCCGCTCCGGAATGGTAAATAGCCAGGAAGGGGAAGGACAAGGCGGTTAGGAACATGTAGATCACCGCATTATCCATAACGGCTGTCTCCACCTTGCCAAAGATCAGGGACAGGATGGGACGGTTTGCCAGGATAAAAAGCAGGGAGATCAGGATGGTGCTTACGGTGGTGATGAAAAAGAGCTGACCCCCGCTCCGGGATGCCTTGTCGTAGTTTCTGGCTCCGATAAACTGGGCACAGACCACGGTTCCTCCGGCGGTCATGGCAAATAGAACCTGAAGGATCAGGTTATTGAGGGCATCCACCAGGGCGACTCCCGATACAGCTGCTTCTCCCAGGGTGGCCACCATAAGGACATCGGCCATGCCCACCAGAACGATCAGCAGCTGCTCGATGACCAGGGGGAAGATCAGCCGGGAAAGCTGACGGTTGCTGTACAGATAAGTTGTTGTCGTTTGCACATCCGGTTTATTCTTCATCTGTTTCACCTACTTTGATATAGCCTCCGGCGGTTTTTCTTCCGGAGAAATAAGAAGCATTCGGTTCTTCTTTACAGGAAAACATCTGGCCGGTCACGGACTCCAGGGATGAAACCCTCACCCGGTAATAACCCACGGAATCGCTGACCAGGACATTTCCGTCGGTCAGCAGGCCAAGAAGCATCATCATATGGTAACCGCCGTTTCCGGCCTGATAAATGACGGGCAGACCCTTTTTCAGGTGCCGGCGCAGGTCTTCCTCCAGGGTATCCCTGTCAAAGGAAGGCACATAAGTGTGGGGGATTTCTTTGAGGGTCAGCACCCGGCTGATCCCTTTCGGGGTCAGGGGCATCTGTCTGGTCATGGTTTTGGCATAGTTTTTCTTCCAGGCCTTTTCATTGGCCTCCGGTTCCAGATCCCGGACAACTATCTCCGGATCCCAGACTTTCCCGGTATCCCAGGCACCCAAAGCCGTGGCGGTACAGCAGGCTGCGCAGCCGTGCATAGCTACATACTCACTGTAATCTCCGTACTCGTAGGCACCCTGGGCATAATTCCTGTAGGTTCTGAGTTCGTCCGGGGCGGTGAGCATGTCCGTCTCCCAGCAAGAACCACCTCCAAGCTCACGGAAAACATTTATACATATCTCGTCTTCTGACAAAGAGTTGCTGCAGCTGATCACAGCATGACCTTCTGTATGGGCGGTGATGTTTCCCCGGTAATCAACGGATACGACCCGGGGTGAGTCGCTTGTCCAGGTAAGGCCTGCCAGGGCGGCGTCAGACTCTCCTTCCCCCTGGAAATCTACAGGAACCTGCCAGCTTTCATCGGTGAACATGCAGACCATCCGGTCCTCGATGGTGAAGGGAAGTTCAATGGATGGGGAAACCGCCGGTTCATTTTCTTTTATTTCAGTGGTGCTTTCAGGAGGACGAACCTGTGATGCAGGGATTTCCGTAACAGCCACGGAGGTGGCCGGCTCAGTTCCCTCCCCATGACTGTTCCTGCTGCAGCCCGATAAGAGGAAGGAGACCGGCAGGATAGCAGTCAGGAGGAGAATAAAGAAGGATTTTTTGAAGTTTTCCGGTCTGTTATTCATTATATCGATCATCCTCCCTGTTTAACCTGGCTGACTGCTTCCCTTCAATAATTAAAAAGTTTCGGTTTTCCAAAATGTTAAGACAATAATTTTCCATTAGTTTACCATAGATCATATAGAGATTGCACTGGTAAAAAAGGAACCCCTTTGTAAGATTCTTACTTTAACTTATGAATTCCCTGTTCCCGGAAAATGTGGTAGAATAGCCCTATACATCTGGCAAACCGTGCAGAGGCAGAAAGAGAGGAAGAGCTATGGAGAGCCGGTTTCATATTTTTAAGCAGAAGATACTGAAGATGTCGGATATAATGGAGATCGTTATCGCCCTGTTTCTGGTGATCATGACCCTGGCCCTGACCATCAAGTTTATCTATATGGTCGCCCTGGAGGGACCTGCCGCCTGGGGCGAAGAAACTATCCACAAGATCGTGCAGGATGCCTTTAACCTGATCATTGCGATTGAGTTTGTCCAGATGCTTCTGAAGCATTCTGTGGGCAGCGTTCTGGAGGTGGTACTTTTTTCCGTTGCCAGAGGCATGATCGTGGATCATAACGGAGGCCTGCAGACTTTGCTGATTGTGATCGCCATCGGCCTGGTCCTCTTTATCCGTAAAAACCTGCTTCTTCCCCATGACCTCAATGAATCCATGGATGAAGTGGATAATGAGCAGAGCCTGAAGCACGTTGATCAGGATAAATCCCCGGTTGTGGAACCGGGAGAATCGAAATAGATAAGGAAGGTTAACCCATGAAAAAAGAAAGAGATGAATATCTGGAGATAATGAGAGATCTGCAGGGAGACCCGGAGGGAAGGATTAAGGCAGCCGCCTATGTGAAGGCTTCCGATTGCTACGTTTACGGCTTTCCCGCACCCTTCTCCTTTGTCCCCACTTTCTATACGGAAAAGGAACTGGATTTTATGAAGGAAACCGTTCGGATGACCCACGGGATCCTGAGCAAGGTCATCCGCCGCTATGTGGAAGACCCGGAATACCGTAAGATCTTTGCTTTTCCGAAAAATGTGGAGGATCTGATCCTCCTGCCCTGTAATTATGAAGAACAGCTGCCCATCAGCCGCTTTGACTTCTTCCTGAGTGAGGAGGATTTTTCCTTCAAATTCTGCGAATTTAACGCAGACGGCACGGCAGCCATGAGCAGGACCCAGATCGGCTGTGAGGCGGTGGAACAGTCCCCCAGCTTCAAGGCCTTCTGCAAGAACCATGACCCCAGGCCTTTCGAATATTTTGATTCCTGGGTGGATGCCTTCCTGGAGACCTATGCCTCCGATAAAAATGCCAAGGCAGACCCAAATGTTCTGATCACCGATTTTGAGGAGGCAGTGACCCTCAGCGACGTCACCAGGTGTCTGGATGCTTTTGAACGCCGGGGAGTGACGGCCCGTTTTGTGGATCTCCGGGAACTTTATTTTGACGGAGAAGCCCTGAGAGATACCTATGACAACATGGCTTTCGATGCGGTATACCGCCGGGTATGCACCAGCGATATCGCCGCCAGATACGAGGAATGCAAAGCCCTGATCGATGCCGCGGCGGCAGAGAAGGTGGTTCTGATCGGCCATTTCCGGACTACGGTGACCCACTCCAAGATGATCAATGTGGCCCTCCTGGATCCCCGGACTGCGGAATTTCTTACCGAGGAGGAGGCCGCCTATGTAAAAGAGCATGTACTTCCCACCTACAGGCTGAGGACTGATACAGCCGGCCTGGATATCGACGCCGTAAAGAAGGATAAGAACGGATGGGTCATCAAGCCCGAGGACGATTACGATTCCCACGGCGTCTATGCAGGGGGAGATATGGAGCAGGAAGCCTGGGAAGAACTGGTGGATTCCCTGGTGGACAAAGGCTATGTCGCCATGGTTTTCTACACTCCTCCCAGTTCAAAGATCGCCCTGCCGGGACCATTTTCCGCGGATGCGGAGGATTACGGGATCGGTGACTGGTACTCCATGACCGGAACCTACTCCTATAACGGGAAATTCGTGGGTTTCTTCAGCAGGATGGGCCGGGAGCATGTGATCTCCGAGAGTCACCACGGGGTGAGCATTCCCTCCTTCTATCTTGAAGGAGAATAAAAAAAACATGAAAAGAAAGGGGAAACCTTATGATCAAATTATATGACGGCGGAATATATCTGGTGAAAGGGGAGGAAATCGTTCCGGAAGCGGAATCCGGCAGGATCCGGGCCCTCACCGGACGTACTGTCAGCAAAGAAGAGGCTGAGAAAGGCACCATCGCCTACGGTATTCTGAAAAGCCACAACACATCGGACAACATGGAAGACCTGCGTTTGAAATATGACTCCATGACCAGTCATGACATTACCTACGTGGGGATCATCCAGACAGCCAGGGCTTCGGGGATGACGGAGTTTCCTCTGCCCTATGTCCTGACCAACTGCCATAATTCCCTCTGTGCGGTGGGAGGGACCATCAATGAGGATGACCATAAATTTGCCCTGTCGGCCGCCCATAAATACGGAGGCATCTACGTGCCCACCAACATGGCAAACATACACAGTTACAACCGGGAAATGATGGCCGGATGCGGCCGTATGATCCTGGGATCCGATTCCCATACCCGTTACGGGGCCCTGGGAACCATGGCCGTGGGAGAAGGCGGCGGCGAACTGGCCAAACAGCTGGTGGGGCGTACCTATGACTTTACCCGTCCCGGAGTGGTGGCCATCTATCTGACCGGAAAACCCCGTCCCGGAGTGGGACCCCATGATGTGGCCCTGTCCATATGCGGGGCCGTTTACGGGAACGGCTATGTGAAGAATAAAGTTATGGAATTCGTGGGTCCCGGCGTAGCCGGACTGCCCATAGAGTACCGGAACGCCATCGACGTTATGTCCACGGAGACCACCTGCTGGTCTTCCATCTGGGTTACGGATGAAGAGACGGAAAACTACTATAAGATCCACGGCCGTCCCCAGGATTACCGGAAGCTGGAACCGGCCGAGGTGGCTTACTACGACGGATGCGTATACATTGACCTGGACAGCCAGGAATGTACCATCGCCATGCCCATGCATCCCTCCAAGACCTACACTATCCATGAACTGCTGGATAATGCACAGGATATTCTCCATGAAGTGGAAACGGAGGCCAACCGTCAGATCAAAGGGGCCAGGATGGACCTGGTGAGCAAATGGCATGACGGTGGGATCTGGACGGACCAGGGAGAGATCGCCGGGTGTTCCGGCGGAACTTTTGACAATATCTGCGCCGCCGCGGACATTTTAAGAGGAAAAAGCTGCGGAAACGGAGCTTTCAGCTTAAGCATCTATCCGGGCAGTGTACCTGCCCTGGCAGAACTGGTGAAAAACGGCTGTGCCACAGACCTGATCAGCGCCGGGGCCCTCTTGAGAGAATGCTTCTGCGGTCCCTGCTTCGGCGCCGGAGATACTCCGGCCAACGGAGAATTCAGCATCCGCCATACCACCAGGAACTTCCCCAACAGGGAAGGCTCCAAACCGGGTGAAGGACAGATGAGTGCCGTGGCTCTAATGGATGCCCGGTCCATTGCTGCCACCGCCGCAAACGGCGGGAAACTGACAGCGGCCACCGACCTGGATATCACTTATACCCGGCCGGCATATCACTTTGATCAGGGAATCTATCAG
>CACZOS010000099.1 GCA_902782815.1 uncultured Lachnospiraceae bacterium
AGAGTGCTGGGGCGGTGCGACTTTTGATGCCTGCCTCCGCTTCCTCAAGGAAGATCCCTGGGTACGTCTGCGCAAGCTTCGTGAAGGATTTAAAAACACCAAGCTCCAGATGCTTTTCCGCGGACAGAATATCCTGGGTTACAAACCCTACGCGGATGATGTGGTGGAGTATTTCGTGCAGAAATCCATCGCCAACGGCATCGATATCATAAGAATCTTCGACTGTCTGAATGACCTTCGTAACCTGGAAACCGCAGTCCGTGCCTCCAACCGGGAGAAGGGACATGCCCAGGTGGCTTTATCCTACACTTTGGGAGATGCATACACCCTGGATTACTGGAAGGAGACTGCCAGACGGATCGAGGAGATGGGAGCAGATTCCCTATGTATCAAAGATATGGCCGGGCTTCTGATTCCCTATGAGGCAGAGCGGCTCGTTAAGGCCCTGAAGGAAGGAACCAGCCTCCCTATCGAGCTTCACACCCATTACACCAGCGGTGTGGCCAGCATGACCTATCTTAAGGCTGCGGAGGCCGGGGTGGATATCATTGATACCGCCATGTCCCCCTTCGCCCTGGGTACCAGCCAGCCGGCGACAGAGGTTATGGTGGAGACCTTCCGTGGCACAGACCGTGACACCGGACTCAACCAGAAGCTTCTGGGAGAAATCGCAGATTATTTCCGTCCCCTCCAGGAAGAATGCCTGGAAAACGGCCTTCTTAACCCCAGGGTTATGGGTGTTAACATCAAGACTCTTATGTATCAGGTTCCGGGAGGAATGCTTTCCAACCTGGTATCCCAGTTAAAAGAACAGGGAGCATCTGACCGCTTCTACGAAGTTCTGGATGAAGTTCCCAGAGTAAGGAAGGATTATGGAGAACCCCCGCTGGTTACTCCATCTTCCCAGATCGTAGGTACCCAGGCCGTTCTGAATGTTCTGACCGGCCAACGGTACAAGATGATCACCAAAGAATCCAAGGCTCTGTTAAAGGGTGAATACGGCCAGACCGTAAAACCGGTGAACCCGGAGGTTCAGAAGAAAGCCATCGGAGACGAAGAGCCAATCACCTGCAGACCGGCGGATCTCATCGAACCTCAGCTTGAGAAGCTGGAGGCAGAGATGGCCCAATGGAAACAGCAGGAGGAGGATGTCCTAAGTTATGCTTTATTCCCACAGGTGGCAGAAGAATTCTTCAGATACCGGGCGGCCCAGCAGACCGGGATCGATCCGGACAAGGCTGATGTGGAGAATGCAGCATACCCTGTATAAAATAAGCGTATAATACTATTTTCATACTAACCAAAAGGAGAGAGCGGCGCATATGCGCCGTTTTTTCTGTTTGGAGAATTCCTTTTTCCGCAGGCAGATAAGGATTTACAAGATTGTTATTTTGTGTTATTCTAAAAAACTAATGGGTTAGAATGGAGGAACGAGATGCGAGAAATATATTTTGATAACGGGGCAACCACAAGAGTCTTTCCCGAGGTCAGAGAAATCATGACAGAGGTCATGGATGTAGAATACGGTAATCCATCCTCCATGCATCGGAAAGGCTTTCATGCAGAACAGTACGTAAACCAAAGCAGGGAGATCATTGCCAAAAGTCTGAAGGTGGATCCAAAGGAGATATATTTTACTTCCGGAGGAACCGAGTCGAATAATCTTGCCCTGCTGGGAACCGCCCTTGCAGGCAGAAGAACAAGACGGCACATCATCACATCCCGGATTGAACATGCTTCGGTCTATAATCCATTGGGGTTTCTGGAGGAAGAAGGCTTTGAAGTCACCTACCTGCCTGTGGATGAGAAAGGAATCGTCGACCTGGACGAACTGAAGAAAGCATTGCGAACAGATACCCTCCTGGTATCTGTCATGTGTGTCAACAATGAGATTGGAGCCATAGAACCTATAGAAGAGATCGGCAAGATTGTAAAATCTTTTGATCCGGCTATCCTTTTCCACACGGATTGTATCCAGGCTTACGGGAAGATGAATCTCTTTCCCCGAAAATGGAAGGTGGATCTCCTGTCCGTTTCCGGCCACAAGATTCACGGTCCCAAAGGAATCGGCTTTCTCTATGTGAAAAACGGCGTCAGGATCAAGCCTATTCTCTGGGGAGGAAATCAACAAAAAGGAATGCGTTCCGGGACGGAAAATGTACCTGGCATCGTAGGACTGGGTAAAGCCTGCCAACTCATTTACCAGGACCATGAAGAGAAGATAAAGGCCATAAAAGAAGTGAAAGATCATTTTCTGAGCCGGGTTCTGGCAGAACTTGAGCATGTAAAAGATAACTCGGGTGAGGCGCCACATATTGCCAGTGTCAGCTTTCCGGGGATTCGAAGTGAAGTTTTGCTTCATGCCCTGGAGGACAGGGGAGTCTATGTGTCCGCAGGGTCTGCCTGCTCCTCCAATAAACCGGAAGTCAGCGGCACATTAAAGGGAATCGGCCTTGGCAAGGAATATTATGAATCAACCCTG
>CACZOS010000100.1 GCA_902782815.1 uncultured Lachnospiraceae bacterium
CCTCGACCATATGATGCCCGAACCGGACGGCATCCAGACCCTGGAGATGATCCGCAAGGATCCCCTCTCCAGGAACCGCAGCACCCCCGCCATCGTCCTCACCGCCAACGCGGTCGCCGGCAGCCGGGAGATGTACATGAAGGCCGGCTTTGCCGACTACCTCACCAAACCCCTGGACTCCGCCCTCCTGGAGAAGACCGTCCGGAACTACATCCCGACAAGCAAAATCCATGATATTCCCAAAGAAACCAAACAGGCTCCCGGAGAAGAAAACGAAATCTTCGAATTCGAGCCGGAAGGGGAGCCAGAACCGGAAGAGAGCAATCACCAAAGCACAGTACCCCCCATCAGTACAATCGAAGGAATCGACTACCAATCCGCCCTGGCCAACACCGGCGGAAGCGAGGACTTCCTTCGGCAGATCATGCTGGACATCGCCTCTGAAACCCCGGACAAAGTCGGCGCCCTGCGTCGCTCCGCCAAAGAAGGCGACCTCAAGGCCTACCGCATTGCTGCCCACTCTATCAAGGGCCTGATGGCCACCATCGGTGCCAATGCCCTCAGCGACAAGGCGAAGATGCACGAATATGCCGCCACCAATGGCCAGAAGGAATACATCGCTGCCCATTGCGAGGACTTGATTAAAGACTACGAAACCATGACCGCAAAAATCACCGAAGCGCTGAAATAGCATCCAAAATACAATAAAAAAACAAAAGCTTTTATCCAACCTAAAACCGGAATCCTTCGACCTCTTTCATCGCAGGATTATCCGGCTTTTTGTAACATATGCAAGTTTTTGACACCATATCTATGAAAATAAGTAGAGAAAAAACCGTATTTCTGTATTTTAAAAACCCTGAAACGCAGTATACAAGCCGGATTCAAGCAAAAAATACATGTAGACGGAACGACCAAAAGATGATAAGATGTACAATGGTTACATGGGAGAAAGAAAAGAGTTACTTACAGACCGACGACAGGTTACACACCGAACCCTTGAAGGAGCTGAAACCATGGAAGGCGGAGCCAAGAGGATCGACCTGAAGAAGTTGTTCTTTTATCTGCTGAAACGCTGCTGGCTGATTATTATCTGCGCAGCAATCGGCTTTGCGGGGATGTATTGGTATACGGCCTATAAGCAGACGGATACTTATACCGCTTCTGCAACAGTGTATGTTCTGAACGGCAACCCCAATCTGGTGAATTATCAGTATGCCAATATTACTGACCTCAATTCTGCGGTGGCTCTGCTGGATACCTATACGGTAGTGATTAAGAGTTCAAAGGTGATGTCTGCTGTAACAGAAAGACTGGCAGCTGATTATCCGGGTATTAATGGTGACTTTATTTCACGAACGTTGTCCATGGGTTCTGTTGCTGAAACTGGTGTTCTCAGGATTATGAGTACAACGTCAGATGCCAAGTTGTCTGCGGATATCTGCAATGCGGTTGTCGATGTAGCACCGGCAGAAATCATACGTGTAGTAGCTGCCGGCAGTATTGAAGTGATTGACTATGCGGAAGTACCGGAACTTCCGGATTACCGTTCTCCTTTGAGACAAGGGCTGATTGGCGCGTTGGCCGGAGTTTTTTTGGCTGCAGCGTTGCTGACTCTGCTCTTTTTGATAAACCGGAAGGTAACAGATACTGAGAGTATTACGGAAAACTATACACCTCCCGTTCTGGCTGAAATTCAGCGCAAGAATGTGAAATGGAAAGATCCTGCGCGGCTTCTTCTGGATAGTGGCAGCTTGACAGAACAAATTGAGAGTTATGCGAAACTACGCATGAATCTGTTCTATACTCTGGCAGGAAAAGAGAAGAAATCGATCGTTATTACGAGCGCGATCTCGGGAGAAGGCAAATCCACCATTGCGGCAAACCTGGCGATTTCTTGTGCGATGAGTGGGAAAAAAGTGTTGCTGGTGGATGCGGATATTCGTAGGGCATGCCAGCGCGAACATTTCAAGTATGAAGAAGAAAAGCCAGGTCTGTCTGAAATACTGATTGGCGAGGAGACTTGGCAGAATGTAGTGATTCCCTCCGGAAGAGACAACCTGAGTATACTTCCTGCAGGGCATGCAGCGCCGAATCCGGCAGAATTGCTTAGCCTTCCGGTGCTTTCCACTTTGCTGGAAGAATTGGAACAGAATTTTGATTTGATTCTTTTCGATACACCACCGATGAACGTTGTTTCTGATCCGTTAGCGCTTTCGTCCCATGTGGCAGGATGTGTGCTGGTAATTCGGCAGTATTATTCGGATCACCGGGAGATTCGGAAGGCTTTGATATCTGCGGAAATGGCCGGTATGAATGTTCTTGGCTTTGTGTTTTATGGAGAAAAACTGAAGCAGGGCAAGTATTACGGCAAAAAGTATTATAAGAAATATTATAGCCGATATGAAAGGCAAACGGAGAAATAAAAAAGATTATTATTCAAAAATGCTCTGACAGTAGTGGAGGGAAACTGATGGAGATTTTCAAGATGAAACAATGGACAAAAATAGTTTTTGCGATCATTCTGTTGACGGCAGTCTGTGCTTCGGCGTCAATTGCGGACGATGCAGGATCCATTTCTTTTCCGGAACTGACGCAGACAGACTGTGTCTGGGACGAGAACGGATGCTTGGTCAGTGAAATGGCTCATGATCTGGATGGAAACCCGGCTCTTAACAGTCGTGGATTCTATCAAGCAGAGTATACCTGGGATGAGCATGGCAATAAACTCTCAGAGACCTTTTATGGATTGAATGGAGAAAAGGTAACGAATAAGGATGTTGGGTATGCTTATGCAGAGTATACCTATCTGTTTGATTCTGATGAGTATTGTATTGTAACGGAAGACAGATATGATGAAGCTGGTAATCGGGCGAATATCCCGGGAACCTATAGTTATCGCCGGGATAAGTGGGCAGATGGATTCCTGATTTCTACTGAGTATTTTGATGCACAAGACAGATTAACACGGCCTACAGGAGGATATGCTCAGGTTCTGTATCAGCATGTCTTTGGAGAAGATCAATATACCACAACCAAGAGATATCTGGATGTTGACGGC
>CACZOS010000101.1 GCA_902782815.1 uncultured Lachnospiraceae bacterium
AACCCTATGAACAGAGAAAAAAATGTGTTTCTCACCACCATCGGTGAGACCAGGAACCGGCTGGATATTGACTACTATGAATATCAGGCACCGGGGGGATACCCTGTCTTTACAACAGGTGTCTCCGTGGCGGAGGCCGGAATCAAATATATGCTGTCTACCGCCCGGCTGGATGAGATTATCGTCCTGGGCCCCCCATCGGGTGTCCGCAGCAATGAGATGCAAAAGACCGATATAATGGATGTTTCCCTGGAAAATCTTTCTGATGTGGATACAATAAGCGAGTATGGATTCCTGAATTATCGGATCGCTGAATACCTGAATCAGCTGGATATAGAACTGGTAGATGTGGGGGAGAACCTTTCCGCTGAGGAAAAACAGGAGGCCCTGACCCGTATCTCCGCATTCATAAGCCGTCATATTCCGGAAGCCGGCGCAAAGTCCCTCTTCTTAAAGCTTTGCGATGATAAAGAACTTGCGGTCCGTTTCCAGGAGGATGTCCTTACAGGCTGTCAGAAGCAGGTGAGAAAATGGCTGAAATACTACCTCTATTCCCAACTGGATGCCGGTTACAAGATGCGCATCCTGCCGGAAAATCAAGTTACATCCACCCGTTTCGTGCCCATTGAGACAGATGGGGTGATCACCATTGAATCCATTAACAGGGTGGTAAGGGAGACACTGTCCGAACAGGGAAAGGCCATTAATCTCTACATGGATATTCAGGGCCTGGGAACGACAGACGGAAATACCCTGATCTCCACCTTCCTTCTCATCAACAAACGGATCGGCTACAGCTGTAAGGTCTGCGGTCTGATCAGTTCCCACAAGAATCCGGAAGACTTTTCCGGGGGGATAAGAAATGTACTGAAGAGTTATGAAATACAGAATCTGATCGCAGGACTGGATCTCTTTTTGGAGTACGGAAAGATCACTCCCCTTAAACGATGGTGGAAAGCTCTGGAGATTGAAAATGCCGACGCGGAAAGACTGATTAAAGGCATGGACTGTATAGATGAAGGTATCTCTGTATGCAACGTGGATCTGATCGCCCATGGCATTAATGTGATCCGGGGGGTGATCCTGAATCCTCTGACCGATCCGGAAGACAGGAATATTTTCATGGATATCGTGATCAATGCCATAAAGGAAGACTTTGGCGCCATGCTGGAGGGAGATGAGCTGGCTGTGCCTGAGCTGATCAAATGGAGCCACAGGAAGAAACTCTACCAGCAGACTCTGACCATCATCGAATCCAAAGTACCGGGGGATATAGTTAAAAGAGGAATTTATTATTATGCCAGAGATTACGCGGATATCAAAAAGACCATGAAGTCTTTTAACAGTCTCTATTGGAAGGAAGAAGCAAAGATGCGTTATTCCTACCATGAAGTAGACCACTACTTTATCAAGTTCTACGGACGTTTTGCCCTGGATTACCGGAAAAAGCCGGATGCTGATGCTGTGGCAAGCAGCTATGCCAGACTCCGGGTGGATGCCCTGAATGGGAATACCAGGAAAATTATGCGCGCTTATTCCCAGCTTAATGATGATGATCTCCTCTATGATCTTTTATACAGCTACTATCGGATCAGCGATTTAAGAAACCAGGTCAATCATGCCGTTGTGGATAAGGCAGTGCTTGAAAATGAAGGGGAAGCAGCCCGGAAGGATGTCCGGGATGACCTGGATATTGCCATCGAGAATTTTATCCGTCTCTATACCCGGGCCTGCAAAGAGACACATAAGGAAAAAGATCCCTATATTCTGGATTCAGAAAGAATGAGGGACTATTCACGCCGTCATAAACCGAATTCCCCTTCGAAATAAAAAAAGAAATACCTCAGAAGGAGATCAAGTATGGAAGAAAAAACGACGGAAAACATGCCTGTAAATCCCCTGGGAACAGAACCGGTGGGAAAACTGCTCTTAAAATACGCTGTTCCGACCATCTTCAGTACTCTTGTGGGTTCTCTTTATAATTTTGTTGACCAGATCCTCATCGGACAAAGAATCGGGTTCCTGGGAAATGCAGCCACCACCGTAGCTTATCCCCTCACCATTCTGTGCGGGGCCATGACTCTTTTGATCTCCAACGGTACCGCAGTTAATTTTAATGTCCTGAACGGCAGGAAGAATAAGGAGGAAGCACTTACTTTTGTGGGGAACGGGCTGATTCTGCTGGTGGCTGTCGGCCTGATCCTGGGTCTTATGGTCGGTTGTTTTACTCCCTTTTTTGTGAAAATCTGCGGGGCTACCGATCAGGTATATCCTTATGCCCTGACTTATATCCGGATTACTGCCTTCGGTATCCCTTTTCTGACGGTCACTTCAGGAGGAACCCTGTTTATCCGGTCGGATGGCTCGCCTTCCTACGCCATGATCTGTTCTCTGGCGGGTGTTGGTATAAATTTCATCCTGGATATCCTTTTTCTCTTTCCCCTGAATATGGGGATAGCTGGAGCGGCACTGGCCACTGTCATGGGACAGATCTTATCCGGGATCATGGTATTGCTTTATATGAAGGGATTTAAGACGGGAAAGATTCTGCCGGATCATTTCAAAGTGACTCTGGCAAGATTTGAAGAGATTGCTTCCATAGGTGCGGCGGCAAGTCTCAATCAGGCTGCCATGCTGGTGATGAATCTGGTCCTGAATTCCTCCCTTCGTCATTACGGAAATCTTTCTCCCTTCGGAGGAAGTGAGGCGCTGGCTGCTGCAGGAATCGTCACCAAGATCAACTTTCTCTTTTATTCCACCATTATCGGATGCAGCATCGGAGGAGCTCCCATTATGGGTTTCAACTACGGAGCAGGGAAATATGAAAGAGTGAAAGAAACCTATTATAAAGTATTGCTCTATGCCCTGGTCGTCGGAGCGGTGGAGACCATGTGCTTTTGGTTCTTTCCTCATCAGATTCTTCTTCTTTTCGGTTCAGGATCGGATAATTACGCGGCCTTTGCCCTTTTATACATGCATATATTTATGCTTTTTGTGATTCTGGGCGGCCTTCCTCCCATTTCCATGAATACCATGTCCTCTGTCAAAAAACCGGGGAAAGGGGTTATGATTTCTTTGTCCAAACAGCTGGCACTGATCTTCCTCCTGTTGGTACTTCCCAGGATATATGGTATCTTTGGTGTCCTTTACGCAGGGCCGGCGGCAGACCTGATCTCTGCTGTCTTCTCCCTTTCCGTTATCCGGAGGGAATTTCGTCGTTTTAACTGAAAAGAAATGAGTATTTCCCTGACAACAGAGGGATAAAATTGCAAATGGGAGAAAACTTTATGTCTTCTGATCATCAACACATCAAACTTCATATCGATGTGAATTCTGCTTTCTTAAGCTGGAGTGCCATCCGTCTGCTGGAATCCGGAAGCAGAACGGATTTAAGGACAATACCTTCCATCGTGGGCGGAGACCGGAAGACAAGGCATGGAATTGTGGTGGCCAAATCAATCCCGGCAAAAAAGTACGGGATTCATACAGCAGATACCGTAGCCAGTGCATTTCAAAAATGTCCGACTTTGGTCTCAGTGAAGCCGGATCATCAGTATTACCGGAAGAAAAGTCATGAACTGATGGAATACTTAAGAGGCATATGTCCGCAAATCCAACAGGTGAGCGTGGATGAGTGCTATATGGATTTTGAACCCATAAGGGACCGGTATCCTTCTCCGGAAACAGCCGCGAGGATCATCTGTGATGGAGTGCAGAAAACGTTCGGTTTTACAGTCAACGTAGGGATATCCGACAGAAAAGTGCTCGCCAAGATGGCTTCAGACTTTGAAAAGCCCAATAAAGTACATACCTTATACGCAGATGAGATCCGGGAAAAACTGTGGCCCTTACCCATCGGTTCTCTGCATATGTGCGGCAGGAAAAGCGCAGAAAAATTCGAACAGTTAGGGATCGCCACCATAGGAGACCTGGCTCTGGCAGACAGATCACGGATTAGTTACCTGTTTAAAAGTCATGGAGACCTGCTTTGGCGTTATGCCAACGGGATTGATGATTCCGAAGTGGTGACCGAGGCCAGGGAAGCCAAGAGTATCGGAAATTCCACAACCCTTCCTGAGGATATCATTAAGAGAGAAGGAGCTCTTTCGGTTTTGGAAAAACTGTCCGGGTCTGTGAGCGACAGGCTGAACAAACATGGCTTTCTTGCAAAACAGGTCACCGTAGAGATCAAGTATGCTACTTTTCGCTCCACCAGCCATCAGATGATCATGGACACCGCAACATCCGATCAGAATCGGATCTATGAAATCGCAGTGAGGCTGTTCGATTCTCTTTGGGATGGATCCCCGGTCCGTCTTCTGGGACTGCGGACCGGAAAACTCCAAAAAGAAGGGGAACCCTACCAGTTGAATCTGTTTGATTATCAAAAACAATTGGAAAAGCAGGAGAAAGAGCGTACAATACAGGAGAAGCGTCTGAAAGTAAACCAACGAAAGAAGAAAATGGAAGACGCCATAAAAAAGATTGAAAATAAATATGGAGCGGGTTCCATCACCAAAGGTTTCAACAATTCATAATTATTTGTGGGTTTATCAGGGACCTGCTGTTACGGAGGAGAAAGATGATCCTTGAAACAGAAAGACTGATCCTGCGTCACTGGAAAGACAGTGATGCAGACAGACTATACGAATATGCCAAAGACCCCGATGTGGGTCCTGTTGCAGGCTGGCCTGCCCACCAAAATATTGACGAAAGCCGGTATGCCATACAAAATATATTGAATGGAAGAGAAGCTTATGCCATCTGCCTGAAAGGTGATGACAGGGCCATCGGATGTATCGAGCTTAAACTCAACGGCCACACCGATATGACTGACCGTGATGATGAATGCGAACTGGGCTACTGGCTGGGCAAGCCTTTCTGGGGACAGGGGATCATGCCGGAGGCAGTGAGGGAACTGATCCGTCATGGATTTGAAGACCTGGGTATGACAAGAATCTGGGTCGGCTATTACGAAGGCAACACCAAATCGAAAAGAGTTCAGGAAAAGTGCGGATTCCGCTATCAATGGATGTCTGAAGACGTGGAGGTTCCTCTGATGAATGAGAAAAGAACCGGGCATGTCAGCAGCATGACCAAAGACCAGTGGTTTTCGGACAGACTTTATTTCTGATAATAATTACAGGAAAGAGAGTGAAACAGCGAGTATGAAAGAGGATCCAAAAACAATCTTTGAAGAAAAGGATATTTCAAGGGAAAAAACTATTGTCAGGACAAGTATCATCGGTATTATCGCCAATGTTTTTCTTGCGGCTTTTAAGGCAGTGGTCGG
>CACZOS010000102.1 GCA_902782815.1 uncultured Lachnospiraceae bacterium
GGTAAAGAAGATATGATCGAAGTGCAGGTCCAGAAGTCCGGCATTTTCCTGCCGGCCGCCTTCAACGACTGCCACGAACTGAGGAGGGAAGATCCGCTGCAGAAGCTTTGCCATGGCATGAGACGTATTCGGCGCATAGGCAGATGGTTTCAGAATGACTGTGTTGCCTGCTGCAATTGCGCCTGCAAGGGGCTCCAGAGACAGGAGCACCGGATAATTCCAGGGAGCCATGATCAGAACATTGCCAAGCGGCTCGGCAATGATAAAGCTTTTCCCAAACGAGTTGACCAGCTCCGTCTTTTTTCTCTGCGGAGATGCCCATTTTTCAAGATGCCGTATCAGATAGCTGATCTCACCCAGCACCAATCCGACTTCACACATATATCCTTCCGGTTCCGGCTTTCCCAAGTCAAGATTCAGAGCATCCGTCAGTTCCCGATGACTTTTTCGGATCTCCTGATATAATCTTCGGAGCATTGCTTTTCGGAAAGAAACCGGTATGGTTCTGCCTGTTGAAAAGAACTCTTTCTGCTTATCGAGGTAATCAGCTGGATTCTGTGCTTCCCTGCACATATTTTCCGAGGCCGCTTTCGGCTTATTTACTTCCGGTCTGTTCACATTTTTCTCCTTTTCAAATACGGTAATCAATATCTGTTCTTAAGGAAACGAAATGCAATCAGCATTTCCTTTCGTCAGCTCTGACTGCATACCACATGATACATTCGCTCCAGCACATCTTTATCTAACAGGATGGGGACCGGATAAAGCGGGTTTGCCTCCCGGTCAGCCCGCTCCGCCATGAAAGGAAAATCCTTCGGGTCTATTCCGGAGAGTTTTCGCGGGATCCCCATTTTCCTGTTCATATGAATGATCCACTTAATGAATTTGACGGCGGCTTCCCGATCGGTATCTTCGTAAGATGCTTCTCCTGTGATCCTGGCAAGCCGGGCAAGTTTTTTATCTGTGCTGTGTCCATAGCGGATCAGAAAATAGGGCATGATAACTGAATTTGCCAGTCCGTGCGGTATTCCGTACTTCCCGCCCAGCGCATGTGCCAGAGCGTGGATATAGCCTACATAGGACTGAGTCAGGGCAATACCCCCGTCATAAGCTGCCAGAAGCATTTTCTGTCTCGCCTCCCGGTCATGTCCGCTGCAATATGCCCGGTAGAGGTAATCATGTACGAGCTTTACGCATTCCTCACTTTTTTTACGTGTATACCGGGATGTTGTATGGCCAATGTAGGCTTCCACTGCATGTGTCAGGGCATCCATGCCTGTTGTTGCTGTCAGTGATTTTGGCATGTTCTCTGTCACAGTCCAGTCATGGACTGCCAATACAGGAATCAGTGCAAAATCATACATCGGCATCTTGATCCCCCGCTCGCTGTCGGTAAGTACCGATGCAAGTGTGACCTCGCTGCCGGTCCCTGCTGTCGTGGGAACAGCGATAAGCAGCGGAATGCGGCGATGTACCTTGAAAATACCCACCAGGTCAGCCACATCCTTTTTGGGATGTGCCAGGCATGCACCTGCAGCTTTGGCACAGTCCATTGAAGAACCGCCGCCAAATCCGATCAATGTATCGCAGCCTTTCTCCAAATACATCTGCACAGCTTCCCGGATATTGTCAAAAGTAGGATTTGGTACCGTCCGGTCATAAATATAAGAACAAATTCCTTCTTCTGTCAGTTCCTTCTCCAGTTTCTTCGTCATCCCCAATTTACAGACAGAAGAATCTGTCACAATGAGTACACACTTCTTGCCGCGGGCTGAAAGTTCTTTTGCCAACGCGCCTGTAGATTTTAAGATCTCAGGGTCGCGGTATGGCAAAAACGGCATTGCGATCCGAAATCCAAGCTGATACGTTCTGCAGTAAATCTTTTTAATTAGTTTCATATTCTGTCTTCACTCCAATGTCATTTTAGTAGTATGCCTTTCGCAGCATAGTAAAAGGAACCTGCGCTCAGGTTCCCCAGTTGATTTACCTGTAAATTGTATCACGAATTACTAATATTTTCCACTGTTTCACGATCTTCTCCGCGGCGACATGCAAGCAGTCTTCTCCATAAATCCAGTATAAATCATTTTCATGTTGTTTCCACCTATTATTACTGCCGCCTGTCATACCTCGGATTATTACATCCCGTCATCTTTCAGTTCCTTCAAAAAGACTTCCAGAAACATATGCCTTTTTTCAGCAATTGTTTTCCCGGTCCCGGTATTCATCAGATCTTTTAACAA
>CACZOS010000103.1 GCA_902782815.1 uncultured Lachnospiraceae bacterium
CCGCTATACCTCCATATTTAGACTTATTTTTTTCAACACTGATCTTGCAAAACCTTCATCTAAGATACAGATGGAAGCCCTCATTTCTTTACCTACCCAATGGCCAAGTTCCTCTTTGGTCCCGAATTCTTCATAGGGGACCTGGTAGAAAGCGCACATATTCCGGAACATTTTCCTGGTATTTTCCGAGGAATCCTCCGCGACGATAACCAAATGAGCTTTATATGACTTGACTGCCTTTTCAGTGGAATACTCTCCGCTGACCAGTTTGCCTGCCCTGGCAGCAAGTCCGATCATTGACAGGACTTTATCCTTTGATGTCAAGTTCCCTCATCTCCTGTTCCAATTCCTCGTAAAGACCCTCCGGTATGGTAATTTTCAAGGACCGTTCCAATGATTTGGAGCGTCTTGCTTTCCTAAGACAATCCGGACATAAACACAGGTAGGCACCACGGCCGTTTTTCTTACCGGTAAGATCGAGTTCAACCCGGTCATCCGGAGTTTTGATCACCCGGATCATATCCTTCTTTGTCTTCATTTCACGACAGCCGACACACTGTCTCAATGGTATTTTTCTTCCCATATCTGATCACCAGTCTCAGTCTTGTTATTTCTCTGTCATCTATCTGTACATTTCATCTGTCTGTGAACGGATCTAAATCAGCAGGTCTACATTAATCCTCAGTATATTCCTCACCGGAGTTCTCATCATACTCTTCATCGTACTCCTCATCGTATTCATCAACATACTCTTCGTCATACTCTTCATCGTATTCTTCGTCGTACTCCTCGTCGATGTACTCATCCTCGTACTCGCCTTCTTCGTACTCTCCGTCGACGTACTCTTCGTCATACTCGCCTTCGTCGTACTCCTCGTCGATGTACTCATCCTCGTACTCGCCCTCTTCGTACTCCTCGTCAGCGTATTCTTCGTCGTATTCGCCTTCTTCGTACTCCTCGTCGATGTACTCATCCTCGTACTCGCCCTCTTCGTACTCTTCATCAGCGTATTCTTCGTCGTATTCCTCGTCGATGTACTCTTCTTCGTATTCGCCTTCTTCGTACTCCTCATCGGCGTACTCTTCTTCGACGTATTCCTCTTCGTAAGCTTCTTCCCCGGCAGGTTCTTTCTCCACTGTCTGAGCCTCGGGAACTTCTTTTTCGGAGTCTTTGAGATCTTCAGGTTTCTCTTCGACTTTCTCGATAATGATTTCCTCAAAATCATCAAAGTCCGCAAGTTCTTTGGCCTGGGTCTCGCTCTTGATATCGATCTTATACCCGGTCAGTTTGGCGGCAAGACGCGCATTCTGACCTTCTTTTCCGATGGCAAGGGATAACTGGTAATCCGGAACCACAACCCTGGCGCTCTTTTCGATCATGTTCACCCTGACTGAGACCACACTGGAAGGGCTCAGGGCATTCTCGATCAGCTTTGCCGGATCCTCGTCCCAGGTGATGATATCGATTTTCTCTCCCTTCAGGTCATTGACTATGGCATCCACTCTGGCCCCGTTCTTACCGACACAGGCTCCCACCGGATCCACATTGGGATCGTTGGAAGCGACAGCGATCTTCGTACGGGATCCCGCCTCTCTGGCAATGCTCTTTATTTCCACGGTCCCGTCATAAACTTCACTGACTTCTTTTTCAAAGAGGCGCCTTACCAGTTCAGGATGGGTCCTGGAAACGAGGATCTTGGGTCCTTTATTGGTATCCTTCACCTCGATGATATAAAGCTTGATCCGGTCTGTGGGATGATAGATCTCCCCTTTGACCTGTTCTTTCTCTGTCAGGATGGCATCTGTCTTATCATCCAGGCTTATACAGATATTATTTCCGCTGAAACGCTGGACAACACCGGTAACGATATCTTTCTCCTTCAGAGAGAAATGCTGGAAGAGTACCCTGCGTTCCTCCTCTTTGATCTTCTGTACGATGACGGAACGGGCATGCTGGGCGGCTATCCGGCCGAAATTTTTGGGGGTCACCTCAATCTGCACGATGTCTCCAAGCTCATAAGCACTGTTGATCATCCTGGCTTCCTCCAGAGAAATCTGGTTGGAGGAATCTTCCACTTCCTCCACCACCGTCTTTTCCACCATCACTTCTATGGCTCCGGTTTCCCGGTCCATGTGAACCTTGACTATGGCATTTTTCCCGAAATCACGGTTGCAGGCAGCGACCAGAGAATCCTCTATCGCCTGCATGATCACTTCTTTTTCAATATTTTTTTCTTTTTGTAAATCATCTAGAGCCTTAATCAGATCGCTCATTCTTCTACTCCTTCCATTGATGAATCAAAACTCGATCGCCTGACGGATCAGGGCGATGTCCTTGCGATGGAAGTCTTCCACGTCTCCATCGATGTCTATGGTGACGGTATCCTGAGTGTATTCCTTCAGGATCCCCTCAAACTCTTTCTGTCCCCGGACTGCCTTATAGAGTTTCAGTTCAACTGCCTTGCCCAGGTTCCTGGCAAAGTCCTTCTCTTTCTTCAGGGGACGTCCCAGTCCGGGAGAACTGACTTCAAGAATGTAGGCATCCTGAATAAAATCCTCTTCATCCAGCTTCTCTTCCAATGTCCTGCTGATCAGCACACAGTCATCGATGGTAATGCCGCCTTCCTTGTCCGCATATACGCGGAGATACCAGTTGGCTCCTTCCTTCACATACTCTGTATCCACAAGCTCAAAATGATTCTCATCAAGAATAGGCCGGACCAGTCTCTCCACATTCGCAACAATCTCTGTTCTTTTCATCCTGTTTTCACCTCTTTTCCACGGACTGTATGTCATGATCGTCCTTGATATCCTTACAGGTCATGACATCAAATAAGAGTGGGCGAAGCGCCCACTCTTAAATCATTAACAGTATTACCATAATAATATAGCACTATTTCTAATAGTTATCAAGTAGATTTTTTCCCAGGAGAGCCTTTTTTTCCGTACTTTTCCCCGAGATTGGTCACGGTACCGTCCTCATTTTCCATATCGATGTTGTTCAGAGTCCCCAGGAGATTTTCCCGTATATTACGGATATAGGCTTTTCTCAGCCTCTTTTGTTCCTCCGCCTCCTCGGGGGTCAGGCCTACTGCCTTCGCCTTGTGATAAAGAGTATTGATCCGGTCGATATCATAATTATCCATCTATTTTTTTCCTTTCCTCATGATCATATATGCAGCTGCCGACTCGGCAACCTTGATTCCGTCCATAGCTGCAGAAGTGATTCCCCCCGCATACCCCGCTCCTTCTCCGCAGGGAAAAAGGCCGGATATATTGCTCTGACATCCGGAATCCCTCTCCATACGCAGGGGAGAAGAAGTCCTTGTCTCCAGGCCGGCAAAAATGGTATCCTCCCGGTCATAACCGGGAATCTTGCGTCCGAAGACCTCCATTCCCTCTATAATACAGCGGCTGACATAATCCGGAAGACAGTTTCTCAGATTACCGAAAGCCCATTGTCCCCGGATCTGCGGGGAAAACCTTCCGCAGGATTCCGAAACCCGGTCAGCCAGAAAATCTTTGTACAGCTGAACAGGGATATCTCCGCCACACAGGAGGAAGGCCTTTCTCTCGTATTCCCTCTGAAACTCTATTCCCGCCAGGGGATGGGAAGAAGGAAAATCCTCAGGTGTCACGGTGGTGATGATGGCGCTGTTGGAATTGGACCCGTCCCTTCCGGACTCACTCATTCCGTTCACGCAAAGATGACCGGCTTCTGAGGAGGAGTTCACCACATATCCTCCCGGACACATACAAAAGGAGTAGATCCCCCTGCCGTCTGAGCATTGATGAGTAAGTTTATAGCTGGCAGCAGGCAGTTCCTCCGGAAAATCCGGACCGTACATACTTTGATTGATCATCTCTGCCGGATGTTCCACCCTTATCCCGATGGCAAATGCCTTGGGAGTCATCTTCAGCCCTTTCTCGTAGAGCATGGCAAAGGTATCCCTGGCACTGTGTCCCAAAGCCAGAATAAGCACATCTGTAGGGATGGTTTTGATCTCACCCCTTTCCAGACAATTTATCCCTTTAATCTTTCCTCTCTCTTCCAGGATGGCAGTCATCTTTGTCCGGAAACGGATTTCCCCTCCCAGGGAAAGAATTTCCTTTCTCATGGAAGAAACGATCCCGGTCAGAACATCCGTGCCCACATGGGGTTTGGCATCATAGAGGATACTCTCCCCAGCTCCATGTTTTACAAATTCATTTAACACGAAGCGGTTTCTGCCGGAGGGATCTTTGACCGAGGTATTCAGTTTTCCATCGGAGAAAGTCCCGGCCCCTCCCTCTCCGAACTGCACGTTGGAATCGGAATCAAGTTCACCTCCCCGGAAAAAACCGTCCACTTTTTTTGTACGGATCTCCACGGGGTCCCCCCGTTCGATGACGACAGGACAAAAGCCGGCCCGGGCCAGCATCAGGGCAGCAAATATACCCGCAGGTCCAAATCCTACAACAACCGGTCTCTCCCCTTTTTCCGGCTTTTCCTTGTTTATATGGGGAAAACGATAAGTTTTATCTTCCGGTCTTACCCAGCGGCTTCCCCGGGCATGGAGGATCTTTTTCTCTTCACTGAAGGAAACATCAAGGGTGTAGACATAGTACAGGTCCGGTTTTTTTCTGGCATCCAGGGACCGGCGTACGATCTGCCAGGACAGTGGGTTCCGGCCTTTTGCCTTGCGGCGTATCTCAGCCCTTATATCCTCTTCACTGTGAGGAATCCTGAGTTTTAACCCGGATAATCTGATCATGATCCTTCAATCCTTTCACCGTAGAGTCCGGCTGCCTTTCCGGCCACATTCCCACTGGAAAAAGCCCACTGCAGGTTGTAGCCCCCGCATGTTCCGTCCACATCCAGGATCTCTCCGGCAAAAAAGAGTCCGGGATGAAGCAGGGATTCCAGACTGTCCGACACCTGGGAGAAGGAGATTCCTCCTCTGGTAACCTGGGCTTTTTCATAGCCCATATAGCCGTTGATCCGCAGAGGGAATGCCTTCATGGCTTTCACCAGCTGCAGTATTTTTTCCCGGGAACATTCAGCCGGCATCTTTTCCGGAGTCAGGCCGGCTTCTTTCAGCACCACCGGAACAAGTTTCCTGGGGAGTATGCCCTTTAAAACCTCCCCCATATTTTTATAAGAACATCTGACGCTGATCTTTTCCAGAAAGTCGGCGAGCTGCCGGTCATCCCATTCCCTGACCAGGTCGATCAGGACAGACACTTTTTTACCTGCTTCCAGGGCAATGACCGCATAGCGGCTGAGCTGAAAAACACATACACCGGAGATCCCGTAATCCGTCCACTGCAGTTCACCGGATTCACCTGTTATCCGCTTGCCGTCAATCATCAGGGTAATCTCCGCCTGATTTCTTACCCCGCTTATCTTTTTCAGAAAGGGTGCGGAGGACCGGAGGGCAGTCAGGGCAGGAAAAGTGGAGATCAGGCGATGACCCAGGCTTTTGGCCAGGTCATAACCGGACCCGTCGCAGCCCAGTCCCGAGCCAGCCAGGCCACCTGCTGCCAGGATGACCGCAGGGGTCCGATAGCTTTCTTTTCCACAGATGACCCGGTAACCCTGTTCCAGAGTCCGGATGGAGTCCACCCTGCAGGAGGTTTTCAAGGTGACGCCCGCCTCCTGACCAAGACGCAGCACAAAGGCTTCCCGAACGGAGGCAGCCTGCTCATTATAGGGATAAAGGTATCCCTTTTTCTTTCTTGTCAGGATCCCCAGCTCTTCAAAAAATGCGAGGGTATCCTCATAGTCAAACCGGGACAATACTTCCCGGGCCTTTTCGGGCTCCTCTGTCCGGTAGCAGGAAATATCCTGATACTCGTTGGTCAGGTTGCATTTGCCGTTGCCGGTTACCAGAATCTTCTTTCCCGGCTGATCTGCTTTGTCAAGCAGGAGGATCTTCCGTTGAAAACGGGAAGCCGCCACAGCTGCGCTAAGTCCTGCCGGGCCGGCTCCGATGATGATTATATCAAAACGATCCATCTGATCTCCTTTATCTCTTATAGCCGCAGTCATCCAGAATGATTCTTTGTTTATCTTCCATGACCAGGCGTTCTTCCTCCTCCATATGGTCATAGCCCATAAGATGGAGCATGCTGTGAGCCACAAGAAAAGCCAGTTCTCTGGTCAGACTGTGGCCGTATTCATTCGCCTGTTCTTTTATCTTATCCACCGACAGAAGGATGTCTCCAAGGATCAGTTCCCCGGTATCCGGGTGAAAGGCGTCCGCTTCTTCCTCTTCCAGCCGGGAAAAGTCCCCGGGTTTCCGGAAATGACATAAGGGAAAAGAAAGCACATCCGTAGAACTGTCGATTCCCCTGTGTTCCCTGTTGATCTCCCGGATCTGTCCGTTGTTCGTCAGGAGAACATATACCTGGGATTCATAGGGACATTTTTCTTCGTCCAGCGCAGCCAGGATCACCTTTTTTATGATTTCTTCATAATCAGCAAGAATCACTTCCGGGTATTCATATTCAATCTCAAAAGTCATTTTCTGTCTCCTCTCCTGCTGATCCTCTTTTTCCGCTCCTTCTCTTTGTCAGCCTGCTTCTTCTCGTATTCGTCATAGGCGGTAACGATCTTCTGCACCAGGGGATGTCTCACCACATCCGCACTGGTGAGAGTGCATACACCGATCTCTTCGATCTTACCCAGGACCTGCAGCGCATCGTCAAGACCCGACCTGCTGCCCGCAGGCAGGTCCTTCTGGCTTAAGTCACCGGTGATGATCGCCTTGGAGCCGAAACCGATACGGGTAAGGAACATCTTCATCTGTGCCGGTGTGGTATTCTGGGCTTCATCCAGGATGATGAAAGCATTGTCCAGTGTTCTGCCCCTCATATAAGCAAGGGGGGCCACCTCGATCAGGCCCTTTTCCATGTTTTTCATAAAGGACTCCACACCCATGATCTCATAGAGAGCATCATAAAGGGGCCTCAGATAGGGATCGACCTTACTCTGAAGGTCTCCGGGCAGAAAGCCCAGTTTTTCTCCCGCCTCAATAGCCGGACGGGTAAGAATGATCCGGTTTACTTCATTATTCTTAAAAGAGGTGATCGCCTTGGCCATGGCCAGGTAGGTCTTTCCTGTTCCGGCGGGCCCGACACCGAACACGATCATTTTATCCCGTATGGTATCCACATATTTCTTCTGTCCTACCGTTTTCGGCTTGATGGGTTTTCCCATAATGGTATGACAGATGATATCCTTATCCAGCTCAG
>CACZOS010000104.1 GCA_902782815.1 uncultured Lachnospiraceae bacterium
CAGCATATCCACGATGGCTTCTCCGAGCAGTCTGTCATACTCCTGCAGCTTGTTGATATAGCTGTAAGGCTCCGAGAGTGACATAATACGCTGGATCTGTCTTGCGTAATCAATAATCTTCTCATCTGCGATATAGTTTTTGCTGGCCTCATAGAACTGCAGTGTCCGGTAAGCCCGGAGGAACAATTCCTTCTGGGGCCCATCCAGGAACCTGAGCAGATCGATCAGTTCGTCTGCAGTCTCCTCAAAACCATCATATAATTCGTGGACACGTCTGTAGAAGGTAATGGGATCCTTGATCTCCATCACTTCTTTCATCAGGCGGATTGCTTTTTCCAGAAGGTTTTTCCCCGGGAGCGGGATTCCCCGTCCATATTCCTCTTTCAGGAGGCCTTCAAAGTTTTCCTTCTTTACTGTGCAGTAAGACTGGAAATTCCGCATGATCGAATCGGTATCGTCCGTCATCACTGTTCTTCCAAAGAAATCATCGATGATCTCCCGGACAGACTGGATCCATGCATTCTGCGGAACCTCTTTGATCTCCAGAAGGATCTTTTCGCGGTATTCCCGTCTCGTCAGGTACTTAAAAGCATCTTCCGGCGAGGTGCTGGCAGGTGAATAGATCACACTGTTCATCTTCAGGGAGATTGTCCCTTTTTTGTAGAGGGTTGCAATCAGATACTCGACATCTTCTTCGATGTATCCGTAGGGATCACCCATGAAATCATCCAATGCTGCTTTCAGGGAATATCTCACCCCATTCTTTCCTGCATATTTGATTGCTTCAGACAGGTCAGTCAGGGCATTGCTGTTCGGCTCTCTCTCCCCGGGCAGATCCAGTGACAGCTGTGTCTTGTTTTTGCGCAGCAGGTTCTGGATATCACTTGTATTCGGCTGTGTCTCCATATCCTGGAGTTTGAAGTAAACATGCCCGATCAATTTTTCAAAAGCTTCATTGATCCTGGCCTTGACGTCTTTGGATTTTGTGGCGAGCTTTCCTCCATTTACATAGATATCCGCAGTCTCCAGTGCCATCCGGATATAGTCCTTCACCCGCTTCGCGATCTCGGTGCGCTCCCTGCGCTTGTTTGCCTGGATGATCTCATAGTCCGTCATGGTCGTGAGTTCAGGCCTGCCGAGAAAGGCTTCGATCTTCTTCATGTTCTCCGTTTCCGGAAGGTAGGGATAGTTGTCGGACATTCGGACAACGACGGCCTTCTCCTCCGTGGAGAGCATGCCGAGGGCAATATCATTCTCCTCCCCGCTGTAAGCTGTTAAAAGATGTAGCATGATGACGCTTGCGTGATTCGATTTATAGATCCTGTCATCAATCTTTGCATCGAAGGAAAACTGATATCGGGGACTGTGGGCATATTTGCTGTTCGTCAGAGCAATCACTTCTTCAAAAGCCACCTGCGCCACATGGTTCACTGTCTCTGTTGGATCAACATAGATACTCCGGATAAAGTTTTCTGCCTCCTGTTCCTCATAGGTCAGGAAAATGTAGCGGTCACCGTTTTTCTGGACCAGGAGTTCGTCAACAAGTTTGCGGAGAGACACTTCGATCTTCTTTTTCAGTTCCAGGGTATCCTCTGAGATCGAAGAGATCATCAAGGTTGTGAGATTTTCGACATCCCCCTTAAAGGTATTGACATGCTTGATCATGAACAGCACCTTTAAGAGCTCCACATCAAAAGCATCCAGTCTGGGATTACGGCTGGCTGTTGTGATCACGATTCGGTGTGTATGGTCGATAAAATCATCCACAGCGCTGTAAAAGGCGTTAAAGGGAACGAGGATCCCCTCACGTTCATCTTCATATTTCTGGGCTGCCTCTTTAAACAAGGCCAGCATGGACCTCTCGCCGTCCGCCATATGCTTTCCGCTGGAGCTGTACTGGCGGATCGATGTGAGAACATCCCCGAGCAGTTTGAACTGGTAGGGAATAAAAGGATATACCTCCGCAAAGTCATCCGCGTCCTCATAGATGGGCATGTGAGGAGTCCCCTCACTGAAGGTGATGATATTGGCGAGCGTCGCCTCATTGCGGCGGTACAGGTCTTTTAGGACCGCTGTGGAATTCTCCCTCTTAAACAGGATCCTCTTCCGGATGACCTCGGCAACGTCCGCACTTGTCAGGGAGACACGGGTGTCGAACCGGCCCTGGATCTTGGAAAAATCGTCGCCCATTGTCTTAGTGATAGAGTCAATATCCTGCTGGCTGGTCACTGCGATCCATACCTTGCCCTGACAGGCAGTCCCCAGATCCTCTGTAACTGTCTGCAGATTCACCATCAGCTTGCTGTCATCCGCAATATACTGACCGATCTCATCCACCAGGAACACAACATGGTGGTTCCCGCCCTTTTTCTCACAGTATTTTCGGATATAATCTGCGAACTGATCGATGGAAAAACTATAGGTGGATTCCGCATTGGCCGCCCAGTTCTTTGCGGCATCCTCACTCATGATTCCTAGGGAAGAGACAGCTTCAATGATTTCATCCTGAATAAAATAATAATCCTCCCGTGACTCCTCCCAGGAGGTTCCGCTGATCTCAAAAAACTTGTCCTTGAAAGTCTGATAGTTGCCTGATTCATCCAGTTTCCGCTCGAAATCCGCCAGAAAGGGAATGGAGCCACAGTACCCCAGATAATCATTGAAGACCTTCATAAAAACATCTTTGATGGCCTCTTTATTTGTGTTTGAGTCCGTGGAACTCTTGGAATCCACGTTAAAGAGAATGACGTCTGTATCCCCGCTGTAAGAGGCGGCTTCACGGATTTTTTCCTGTAGCTTTTTATCCGTAACCTTTACCCCGTCGAGGAAGAAGCTGCTGGCTGTGTGTTTTGTCCCATCGTCGGGATTTACGACGACTTTATCCGAGAGAATATAAGAAAGGATCTTCAGGAAGTGTGATTTGCCGCTGCCGAAAAAGCCGGAGATCCAGACACCCATTTTGTCTGTCCGTCCGGTCAGCCCGCGCCGATAGGCGTCAAAAAAGCGGTTCATGTACTTATTCAGTTCTTCCGTGACAACATACTCATCCAGCTCCTGATAGACATTCTCCTTATCCTTTTGACCGACTTTAATAACTCCATTAATCTCACGGTCGATACCTTTATAAAACATGTCTTTGATGATCATGGTCCGTCCTCCTGAATGATGAAGAAGATTTGTCCTCTCGATATTCCTTTACTGAATGAGTGGAAAAGCCCTATAGTAATTCTGATCGAAAATAGTGCCAAACAGGCTTAGGGACTGCCCATTCCATTTTCCG
>CACZOS010000105.1 GCA_902782815.1 uncultured Lachnospiraceae bacterium
GGAGAGTCTCCTTCTCCAGGCCCCTGCCGTAGGGCGGATCCATAAAAATAAGATCAAAGGGCGAGCCGGTATGATCAAGCAGGGAAATGGCAGCGGATACATCTCTGCCCACCACTCTGGCATCTCCTTCAAGACCGGTATGTTTAAGATTCTCCCGGATGCAGGATAAGGCCCCTCTGTGGTTTTCCACAAAAACCGCCTCCCGTGCCCCTCTGCTCAAAGCCTCTATACCGATGGCCCCGCTTCCGCTGAAAAGATCCAGGAAACGACAACCCTCCACATCGAAGGAAAGCATGTTGAAAAGGGTCTCTTTGATCCGGTCAGTGGTGGGTCTGGTGTTGATGCCATCCATGGTCTTTAAGCTGAGCCTTCTGGCTTTTCCGGCGATCACACGCATAAAATTTACTCCCTTGATGCTGAGAAATATAATGGAATAAATCCTGCATACCGACAGGATAAACCCTCATTTTTATTCTATGAATATCTCTTTTCTTTGTCAAGAAAAACCTAGATGTTCCTGGCATAATTCAGGTCATTTTCCAGTAATCCGGGAATCATCCCTCCAAGGTCATATCCACGGGATTTCAGCAGTTCCACAGCCTCCGAAGCCATGGTCAGGATCCCGGCGTGTTCATAGATATCCCCCAGGGAAAAAGACAGGGTTCCGCTCTGTTTTGTCCCGAAAAAATCCCCCGGTCCTCTCAGTTTCAGATCTTCCTCGGCGATGGCAAAACCGTCGTTTGATCCGCCGATGACAGCCAGGCGGTCCATGGCTTCCTTCTGGTCCGTTCCGGACAGGAAGATACAGTAGGACTGGTCCCTGCCCCGTCCTACCCGTCCCCTGAGCTGATGAAGCTGGGCCAGGCCGAACCGCTCGGCATTCTCAATAAGGATCACCGTCGCCCCGGGTACATCGATTCCCACTTCGATCACTGTGGTGGAGACCAGCACATGGATCTTGCCGGATGCAAAATCCTCCATGATTTCCTTCTTTTCCTCCGCGCTCATTCTGCCATGGAGAAAAGATACCCTGATGGACGGTGGAAATGTCATGGTCAGATTCCGGGCATATTCCTGGACATTTTCCGCGTCAAGGGACTCACTCTCTTCGATCAGAGGACAGATAATGTAGGCCTGGTGTCCTTTTTCAATCTCTTTCCGGATGAAATTCCAGGCTGTGGAACGGGATTTCTGCCCCACAACCGCGTTTTTGATGGGGAGACGATCAGCCGGCATATCCCTCATTATACTGACATCCAGGTCACGGTATAATATGATGGCCAGAGTTCTCGGTATGGGTGTCGCGCTCATGACAAGCACATGAGGGTCCTCCCCTTTTTTCATCAGCGCATCCCTTTGTCTGACACCGAACCTGTGCTGCTCATCCGTGATCACAAGAGCAAGATCAGAAAAAGATACCCCCTCCTGGATCAGGGCATGGGTGCCGATGACCATCTGAAAGTCTCCGGATGCACAGCCCTTCTTTGCCTCTCTTTTTTCCGCACTCTTCATGGAGCCTAAAAGAAGGCCTACCCTTACTCCCAACGGAGCAAAGGTCCGGACATAATTCTCGTAATGCTGCCGGGCCAGGACTTCCGTAGGCGCCATAAAGGCGGCCTGGGCTCCGTTGGTAACCACAGCGTACATGGCTGTCATGGCAACAAGTGTTTTCCCTGAGCCCACATCCCCCTGAATCAGCCGGTTCATCGCCATGGTCCCGGCGAGATCATTTCTAATATCCTCAAGGGCCATGGTCTGGCCCCGGGTAAGCGGATAGGGAAGGGAGGAAAGAAAATCCTTCACCTCCTGGGGCCATCTGATCACATGCCGGTTAAGGGCATGCTCCCCTCTGTCTTTCACCATCTCCAGAGCAGCGGTAAAACGAAAAAATTCATCAAAGATGATCCTTTTTTTTGCCGCCTCAAGCCGGTCCGGATCGGTGGGAAAATGTATCTCACAGAGTGCTTCCCCCTCCTCTTTCAGATCGTAATAATCCCTGACTTCTTCAGGCAGATAGTCCTCCAGGGTGAATGAAGAGAAAACGGACCGGATGGCTTTTTGGAGAGTTTTATTGGAAAGTCCCGCAGTGAGGGGATAGACGGGCTGAAAGGTCCTGCTCAGCTCCCGGTATTTTGAAGGGGAAGCAAACTCGGGCTGTTCAAGCATCAGCCTTCCGTTTTTAAAGACCGGGATGCCGGTAAAGACATATCTGTCCCCCTGGGACAGGGAAGACTTAAGGTAAGGCATGTTGAACCAGCGGATAAAAAGCTGACCGGTCTGATCAGCCACCAGACAGGTGCATAGTTTTTTATGACCACGGGCCGATAAATGGATGGGTGAACAGATCTCCGCACTGACCGAACACCTTGTACCGGGACATATATCCCCTATATCCATCGGTTCTCCGTAAGTAAGATAACATCGGGGATAATGATGAAGAAGATCATCCGTGGTCTCGATGTTCAGCCGTCGTAAAAGTTTTTCGGTCTTCTCACCGATCCCTTTGATATCTCTCACCTTTTCAGACATATAAGACACCCCCCGCTTCCGGAAAAGAGCCTGAAAGCAGCAAAAGCCGGCCTGCATGGGGCCGGCTTGATTTTATCTTGTTTATCATAGGAAAAGCAAACTCCCGGATCATCTTATTCCACGGAAAGCATATAGTAGTAGATGGGCTGTCCTCCGTACTGGAGTTCCACATCCAGATCAGGGAACTTATCCTCGATATCCGATTCCAGTTCTTCAGCCTGGTCTTCACTGATGTCTCTTCCGTAGTATACGGAAATCAGCTCGGAATCCTCATCAACCATAGCCTCGAGAAGATCTATGGTGGTGGCATTGATCTCACTGCCCACAGCTTTGATTCCCTTATCATCCAGACCCATAATATCTCCGTCGTGGATGGTCTTGCCGTCAATGACCGTATCTCTGACCGCGTAGGTGACCTGGCCGCTGGAGATCATGGATACCGCTTCCTCCATGGCTTCAATGTTGTCTTCCACCGAAGCTTCAGGCATATAGGCGATCATAGCTGAGATTCCCTGGGGAATGGTCCTGGTGGGAAGGACAACGATCCTCTTCTCCGTCACCAGATCTCTGGCCTGTTCAGCCGCGAGAACGATATTTTTGTTGTTGGGGAAGACAAAGATAGTATCTGCATTGACTCTGTCTATGGCATTGATCACGTCTTCTGTGCTGGGGTTCATCGTCTGTCCGCCTTCGATCAGGCAATCGATCCCCAGACTCTTGAAGATCTCGGTGAGCCCTTCTCCAATGGAAACGGCGATAAAACCAACATCCTTTTTGGGATTGGCCGCCTCCGCTTCTCTTCTGGCTTCCTCCTCTTCTTTCTGTTCCTGCAGCCGCTGATGTTCCGCTACTCTTTCTGCGTCCTTGATCAGCTTCTCCTGATGTTCAAGACGCATATTGTCGATCTTCATATTGGACAGAGCACCGAAAGTCAGTGCCTTTTCAAAGGCCTGGCCCGGATGATTGGTATGGACATGGATCTTACAGATCTCATCGTCGGCAACACAGACCAGGGAATCACCGATCCCCA
>CACZOS010000106.1 GCA_902782815.1 uncultured Lachnospiraceae bacterium
AAAATATCACAATGTGGGTAGATTGTCAACATTATGGCACTTTCTTTTTGACAATGTTGGACCATTTTCCATAATAGATTTTATTTCCGATCCTGGTATATGGCCTCACCTTAAAGTACCATCGTTTTCCTCTCCTCTGCTTTTTGGAGATCCATTTGGCCGTCTTCGCCTTCCGGATGGTGGCGACTTTTTTGTATCTTCCTTTTTTCTTTACCCCACGGAATACCTGGTATCCACTTACCCCTGATAGAGCCTTCCAGGTCAGTTTTATCTTGTGGGATTTTAAACCCTTCGCCTTAATCTTAACCTTCTTCGCCTTTGCCTCCCGGATCCTGCTGCTCATGGATTTTGTTACCGTGACCTTACAGGTTTTGTTGATATGCATATTATCAACAACACAGGCAACCAATATTGTGGTGCCCGGCTTCAGACCCGTTACCACACCACATTCGTCCACCGTGGCGATGCTTTCATCCATACTCATCCATAAAACCGGATTTCCCATAAAGATCGGTGGATTCGGTCCCGTCTCTGCCAGGATGTGTGCATAGTTTCCTTCCGTTAAGGTTAAAGAAGACCTGTTAAGATTCAGATATTCCGTCTCCTGAGGAGGTGTATCTATCCAATTATAAACATGAACTCTGTAGGAAGCGGTCACTCCCGAGTCAAGCTTACCGGTGATGGTGGCGGTTCCTTTCTTGCCGGTACACATCACCAGTCCCTCATCATTCACAGTGGCGATACCGGTATCATCCGATGACCAGGTTACCTTTGCAAATGTGGCCTCTGAGGGGCATATGCTGTAGACAGGGGTAAATCCTTCCTCATTATCTTCATCCAAATAAACATCATATTGGGCAAAGTAGAGGTTCTTTGCAGGGGTGATCTCAGAGCTCTTCAGATATTTTTGAGTGAGGGTCATATCAAAATAGACTTCTTCTCCTTCTTCGATAAATCCAAAGGAGTCTGAGTACCATCCTCCGTAGACATATCCTGCCTTAGCCGGGATCTCAGGCAATTGTTCCAGAGCCTCCCCTTCCCTGACGATTCTTGTTTCCAGCACCTTGTTTCCGGACATAAAGGTAACCGTGTACATATTTGGTTCTAAGGAGTCCAGACTATTCTCTACATTTTCTTTTCTCTTGACAATCCAGTTCCGGAGCTGTTCAATCTCCTCTTCGTAAGAGTAAACTGTCCCTGACTCACTGACAAAAGGCCCCCATTTCTCCCGGTCATAGGCCGCCGAAACTTCCGTCTGCCTGCTGTACCTGTCAATCTGACCGCCCGGCTGGGTAATCTCATCCAACAAGACTTTCAGAACCTCCCAGCGTTCCCTAAGCTTGTCAATGAAGGCCGGGTCTTCCATCATCTTGGTGAACCATAACATGTTTGTGTTATCAAGATTCTCCGGCACCTCCAGATCATACTGCAGGTCTCCCCAGGCCACGAGATCAAAATCCCATAAGGGTCCCCAGTAGAGTTTGCCCGGTCCCTCTTCACTGTCTCTCTTCTTGTAAAGATAGGTACTGCCGGAAGTATAGGCATCTCCGTTTGCCGAGAATTCCTGGATCCACCAATAATTTGCCGCAGCATCCAGGTCCAAATATTCCAGGTAGCTTTTCCCTTCTGCATCCTTAAAATTCTTTCCGTAGATGGCATCTTCTATCTTCTGCAGATAGTTTTTGATATAGTTGGCCTGTGTTTCATTATAGTAGTCTTCAAAGGTGGGACTCTCCAGATAGAAAAAGGCTTTATGCAGGGTGGTAATGGTTCTCTCCTCTTCTTCTCCGGAGAGATCCAAAGATAACAGGTATCCCCCTGTGATTTCCGGTTCCTCCGTGGCTTCCATGGCAGCCTGGTTATCCTCCAGGTCATCAATCTCCACCCGGCCTTTTCCGATCCGGATCTGTTCACATAGGAGATAGGATCCATAGTAGGCGCCGTTCATCACAACTTCCACAGGCTGACACTCGGGAGTATAGTCCAATCCGAACATCTTGCCCAGCCAATAGGTCATACGGTTTCTTAAGAGGCTGTGGTCGAAGTGATTGGCAAGGAGGATCCAGTGTTTATTCTTCCCCATATTGAAGAAGTTCTGTTTCTCCTTGAATTTTACTTTATAGGGTTTCTTATCCGCATCCCATGTGGAATTTCCTCTACCCCTGATATATTCCAGTTCCAGATCCTTAAGATCATCCTGAGGCTTACCGTACTCATTTTCGAATTCCTCCGGCACCCTCAGGTCAACCGTTCCGTAGCATTCAACACTATGGTCAGGACTGGAGTTCATGGCAGAAACCGTTCCCTGGCTCTCATCAATGTTAAAATACAAAACAGGGATAGATTCTTCTGCAAATTCTATGGAGCGGAGAAGAATTTTGGCTGTCTGGTCACCCGCTGCTCCTGCTATTTCAAAAGAGAGGAAAACGCGATGTTTTCCGGTCAGTTTTTTATCGGAGATATCCAGAGACTTCTCTCCGTCATTTTCCCATTCCTTCTTGCCCATCTGACCCGCCAGGGTGTAGGTAAGGAATGGTTCTTCTTCCCCATCCAGATAGATATGAACCTTTACGTTTAAACCACGGTCCCTCAGACCGTCGAGACTGATTCTTCCTACCGGATTACGGTCGAAATTAAAGTCATGCAGGATCTCCATCTTACCGGACTGCAGGGCATCCACTGTGCCGGTAAATAAGAGGCCGTTGCTGTTCTTTGGGACAGAAAGGACAACCCCGGACATCCCATCCGGAAGCTTAAGACGGTCTTCCTCCCGCAGGGTCCGGAAGGGAAATCTGAAGTAAGAATCCAGTTCTGTCTGGGCCTGCTGTCCCGATTCCGGCTGTACTTCCTCCGCATATGCCGTGGATCCCAACAGCATGGACAGGCAGAGGATAATGGTTAAGATTCTTGTCAGGATTTTCTTCATTCATTTACCTCCTTTGACTAAAATATAATATGTAATTCACAGATTATTTTTCTTCATTTTAACATAAATACAGCAAAAAATGTACTTCGCTTCCACCTATCTGTGTTATAATGTTGAGTATTGAATATTATAGCAGAAAAGAGGATAATCTAATGTTAAATGAAAGAATGGTAGGTCTGGGAACCCAGCGTTCCGTGATCCGTGAACTCTTTGAATTCGGAAAAAAACGAGCCGCCGAGGTGGGTCCGGAAAACGTGTTTGATTTCTCCATCGGCAATCCCAGCGTTCCGGCTCCGGCAGAAGTAAATGAGACAGCCATCCGCCTGATCAATGAGATGGACCCGGTCATCCTGCATGGTTATACCAGCGCCCAGGGAGACGCAGGGGCAAGAAAAATGATCGCGGAATCCATCCGGAATCGTTTTGATTTTGAAGTGAATGAGGACAATCTTTACATCACGGTAGGAGCTGCTGCCGGACTGTGCTGCTGTCTGAACGGCCTGTGCAATCCCGGGGATGAAGTGATCGTGTTTGCTCCCTATTTCCCGGAATATAAAGTATTTATCGAGGGCGCCGGCGCCAGCATGAAACTGATCCCGGCAGACGTGGAGGCCTTCCAGATTGATTTTCAGGCTCTGGAAGATGCCATCGGACCTAAGACAAAAGCTGTGATCGTCAATTCTCCCAACAATCCCAGCGGATGTGTTTATTCCGAGGATACCATAAAAAAACTGGCTGACCTTCTCAGTGCCAAATCCGCCGAATACGGAGAACCGATCTTCATCATCGCAGACGAGCCTTACCGTGAGATCGCCTTCGACGGCACATTTGTCCCCTACATACCAAAGTACTACAATAACACCCTGGTATGCTACTCCTGGTCAAAATCCCTCTCCCTTCCCGGCGAGCGTCTGGGATATATCATGGTATCTGACCAGGTAACCGACCATGAGCTGGTATATGCGGCCTGCGCCGGTGCCGGACGTTCCCTGGGCTATGTGAACGCCCCGGGGTTATTTCAGAGAGTCTGTGCCAACTGTGCCGACCTTACCTCGGATATCTCCATCTATGAGACTAACCGCAATCTCCTGGTAAAGGGCCTTCGT
>CACZOS010000107.1 GCA_902782815.1 uncultured Lachnospiraceae bacterium
CGCCTTCAGATCCATTCCGATGCCGGTATCCGTCATTTCAACACAGAGGTTTACACCGTACTCCGTTTTCTCGGCATACATCCGGACAAAAATACCGCCTCTTTTCGTAAACTTCACGGCATTCACCAGCAGATGCCGGAAGATCTTATGCAGCTTGCGGATATCCCCCCGCATCCTTGTCGGCACGGAAGGCGCCAGATCCACTACCAGTTCCAGATTGTTGCTGTTTTCCAGCAGCCGGAAGGAAGTGACCACGTCATTGATCAGAGAGGTACTCATATAATCGTCTTCTTCCAGCAGGATCTTTCCCCGCTTACACTCGGTATAATCCTGAATATCCTCGATCTGATAGGCCAGACGGATCCCGGCATCTTTTATGGAGAACGCCTCTTTTCCTGCATTGCGTTTGATCAGAAGATCTGACATTCCGTTCACTACATTGACCGGTGTCCGCAGTTCATGTGAAATATTGGTAAGAAAATCCTCCATATCCGCATTGTTGGTCCGTATCCGCTCCGCCTTCTCCTGCTCGGATCCCGCTGCCTCCATACGGTCGTTGATAACTTTTCTGCAGCTGAAAAAGATCAGGAGCACAACCGCGGAATGCAAAATGATCCTGGATGTGTTCAGCACATCAAAGACCGTACCACCGGTTGTAAATGCCAGCGCGATCTGTATCGTGATCAAAAGCACGTATTCTCCTAAAAAAAGATTCATCATATAGACTTCATCCAGAAAGGAAAATGCCACCATGCATAAGACCATAACAATGGAAATATCAAAGAAACTGCTTTCATGGATGCCATGATAAAAGACCGCCAGCATCCCATAGATCAGATAGCATATTTTCCGAAATGCGAGAGACGGTTTTTCCGCAAGATTGATGATCCATAACAGAGCCGCACCGATCAGGATCAACGGGGGTACCCAGAACTCCCAATGCATAAGCAGGCTCTCGACCGTTAAACCTGCACCGGCAACCGTTACCACAAAAATGATAAAGTTTTCTGTTCTACGTTGCTCCATATACCTACCTCATCATAACGGTTCAGAACCTTGCGGCTCCTCCGGTTCCCCTCGTTATTCTTTTCTCCCTGCCGGGTAATCCGTGCTGCGGAAAGACAGTTCCACCAAAACACCCTTACCGAGTCCGCTTGCTTCCCACCCTGTCAGTATCCTTTGGATCACAACGTCTGCCTCAACTTTGGTTCTTTCGTTCAAAACAACAAAAAACTGATTGGTCCTGTGCTGCATGATCAGATCACTCCTGCGCAGCTCTTTCTGCAGGAAACGTCCGAAGGCAACTCCGGTCTCCGCCAGCCCTTTCCCGTTTTCTTCTTTCGCTTTGAGAGAAAACAGGATACGGACCGAAGCCCCGCCATATCTTTTATAGAAACGCATGGTAAAACGATAAACGGTGGAAAAATCTTCTCTTCCGAGCAGCAATCCGCCCCCGCCTTCATTTCTCTCTTCCACGATCGTGCTGAGACGTTCGATCTCCTGCTCCAGATCTGTCCTTTCAGCATCATTTGCCATGTCCGTACGGTCATAGATACTGTATCCATGCTTTCCGTTCTGTTTGACCGAATGCAACGCACTATCTACCATGGAAAACAGTTCCTCATATTCCCGTCCATGTTTCGGAACCATCACCGCGCCTACGGAAATCCCCAAAGGCAGGCCGTGTTCTTCCCCGAGCAGACACCTGGCCTGTTCGGCAAAATCTGCATTCAGCTGTATGGTCTCAGACGCAACATAACTCTCATCCGTAAGATCCTCGATAAATGCCAGGAACTCATCTCCGCCGATCCGGCTTATGGTATCGCATTCCCGCGTATTCCTGCGGATGATATCCGCAAACGCCTGCAACACTTTATCCCCCATATCATGCCCGAACAGATCGTTAACCAGTTTGAAATTGTCCAGATCCATGATCAGCAGCGTGCCGCTTTTCTGCCCGCAAAGCTGCCCGATCCGCTCCGTACCGCGCGTCTTATTCCAAAAGCCGGTCAGTTTATCCTTCTTGGCCTCTTCCGTCAGCAGTTCAATTGTCTTCTTGTTCTTTATGGTATTATCGATCCTGCGAAGCAGGATCTCTTTGTTGAAAGGTTTGCGGATAAAATCAGAGGCTCCTAACGCCAGTCCTCTTTGTTCCGCTTTTGCATCATTTTCACCGGTCAGAAAGATCACCGGGATATGTGTTCTGCCATTCTGGTCTTCAAAGCCGCGCAGCCTCTTAAGCGTTTCAAAACCATCCAGTCCCGGCATCATCACATCCAGAAGGACCAGATCGGGAGTGTTTTTTTGCACAAATTTCAAAAGGTTCTGCCCGGATTTCAGACAGCTGACCTTTATCCCTTCATCCATCAGCAGATTTCTGGCGTTGGTAAGGCACAGAGCCTCATCATCCACCACGGTAACCCAAAAATCCATCCCCGATACCTTCCCCTTGATATAGTATCTATTATAACCTTTTTTTTATTGATTTTTCAAGACTTTAAGCGTTTTAGATTGTATAAA
>CACZOS010000108.1 GCA_902782815.1 uncultured Lachnospiraceae bacterium
TCCTTATTCACGGAATCAGGGAAAAACTGGGTCTCAAAACAGACTCCATGCCGGGCATGGTAAACTGCCCCCTCTTTCCCCGGCTCATGATCCAGGAAATTGGCCGTGTAGACCTGCATACCGGGCAGGTCTGTGGAGACGGTCATCCTTATTCCGGTCTCCCGGCAATACAGGGAGGCCACCCGGCGGTAACCGGTTCCCTCCAGCACGTAATTATGGTCGTAGCCGTGTCCTCTCTCCAGGAGATAATGGTTCTGGTTGATATCCTGACCAAGAGCCTTGGCCTGCCGGAAATCCAGAGGTGTTCCATCAACGGCTATGATTTTTCCGTTGGGCAGAAGATTTTCATCCGGTTCCGTAATCTGCCCGGCCCGGATCCGGACAATCTGGGAAAGCACCTCTCCCCCGTCATGTCCCGCCAGATTAAAATAGGAATGGTTGGTCAGATTCAGCGGCGTATCCTCATCAGACCTGGCTGTGTAATCAATCTGCAGTTCATCCTCAGGGGTAAGGGTATAGGTTACCCGGATATGAAGATTCCCCGGAAACCCCTGGTCTCCGTCCGGGCTGAACAGATGGAACGTGACTGAGCTGTCCGTAACCTTTTCCGTGTCCCAGAGTCGTTTCTCATAGAAATCCCTCCCTCCATGGAGGGTATTGGGGCCGTTGTTCCGGGTCAGCTCATAGCTTTTGCCGTTCATTTGGAAGCATCCGTTTCCGATGCGGTTTGCCACTCTGCCCACCATACCTCCGATGGATCCCGTTCCGGACTCATATCCGGAAGCCCGGCCATGACCCAGGACCACATCCCGGGGAATCCCCGTTTTATCCTCAATGATAAAGCGAACCAGGGCTGCCCCGAAATCGGTCACCTCCACCCGGGTCCCTTTTCTATTCTGCAGACAGAAAAGAACTGCCTCTTTTCCGTATGACGTTGTTCCGAAAGATCTTCCTGGCGCTTCCATAGCTTTTCCTCTCAGGCCAGGAATCCGCCCATGTCCTCATCGGAAAGGGTGACAATGCCGTTTCGGTTAAGTACGGACTCTGCTTCCACGATATCATCCACCCTCAGCACCACATAGGCACTGTCCTGCATGGCTCCGGTAAAGGCGTAGACATACTCGATATTGACATCGTCATTTTTCAGGATCCTCAGGATATTGTTCAATGCTCCCTTCTGGTCATTCATCTTCACCGCGATAACGGAGGTCTCACTGATGATGGTGTTATCATCCAGCGCTTCTTTGGTTTTTTCTATGTCGGATACGATGATTCTTAAGATGCCGAAATCTTTTGTATCCGCCACGGAGAGGGCACGGATGTTCACTCCTGCTTCCGTGATGGCGCTGACTGCCTCATAGAGGGTTCCGGAGGTATTCTCAAGAAATGCGGATAACTGTGTAATTGCCATATAATTTTTCCTCCTAAATTTATTCTTTGTTGTAAAAGCTCTGTTTTTAACCGGGATAAAGGCCCGGTCAGATCCGATTTACTCAGTCGTGAAGCTTCCGTTTGTCGATCACGCGGACAGCCTTGCCCTCCGACCGCTGGATGGTCTTGGGGGCCACCAGGTGGATCTTGGGCCCGATACCCAGCATGGACCGCATGGCCGCTTTCAGGTCCTGCTCTTTTGACTGCATATCGGAAATCTTGTCCGAGAACATCTCTTTGGGGAATTCCACGAAGATATCGAAGGTATCCGTATTGTTCTTCCGGTCAACCACGATCTGATAGTTGGGTGTATATCCTTCCTTGAGAAGGACGGTCTCAATCTGACTGGGGAATACATTTACTCCGCGGATGATCATCATATCGTCACTTCTTCCCATGGGTTTGGTCATCTTTACATGGGTCCTTCCGCAGGAGCATTTCTTGCGGGAAAGGATACAGATATCTTTGGTCCGGTAACGAAGCAGGGGGAAGCCTTCCTTATCCAGGGAAGTGAACACCAGCTCGCCTTTGGATCCTTCCGGCAGAACTTCTCCTGTATCCGGATCGATGATCTCGGCATAGAAATGGTCTTCGTTGATATGCATGCCGGTCTGCTCCTCACACTCAAATGCAACACCTGGGCCGGAGGTTTCGGTAAGGCCGTAAATATCGTAGGCTTTGATCCCCAGACTCTCCTCGATCCCCTTACGCATTTCCTCTGTCCACGGCTCCGCACCGAAGATGCCTGCCTTCAGCTTATTGTCCTCAGGCTTGTAGCCTTTCTCCGCCAGGGTTTCCCCGATAAAGGCGGCATAAGAGGGGGTGCAGCAGAGGATGGTGGCCTGCATGTCCATCATGAACTGGATCTGGCGGTCCGTATTGCCGGAGGACATGGGCAGGGTAAGGCATCCTACTTTGTGGGATCCGCCGTGTAATCCTGATCCGCCGGTGAAAAGACCATAGCCGTAACAGACCTGACAGACATCCTCATCCGTGCCGCCGGCGGCAACGATGGCCCTCGCGCAGCAATCCTCCCAGATGTCGATGTCCTTCTGGGTATAGAAGGCCACAACACGTTTTCCCGTAGTACCGGATGTGGAATGAATACGTACACAGTTCTTCAGGTCTGTACCCAAAAGGCCATAGGGATATGCTTCCCGGAGATCATCCTTGGTGAGGAAAGGCAGTTTCCTGATATCCTCCACACTCTTGATGTCTTCAGGGCTGACTCCTTTTTCCTCCATCAGGTTGCGGTAATAGGGGACATGGTCGTAAACGTATTTTACTTGTTTTACGATCTTTTCATTCTGGATCTTCAGGATCTCCTCTCTCGAGGCAGTCTCGATCTCCGGTTGATAATAGTGCTTCATACGATTCTCCTTTCGTTACAGACCATACCGGCGGAGGGTGATTATTGTATGCAGGCATGACAGCTTGTCCGGCTGCATGGAAGGGCTTCATACAACAAAAAAGGTGCGGCACCGGTTAATGTGCCACACCAATGTGATTCTTTCCTCTTCTTCCCTCACATCTTTTCAGCATAGCAAATTAACCTTACTGTTCATGTCAGTAAAGCTAAAGTAAAAGCCGAACTCGAATGTGTTATGAAGACGATTGGTCATCTTGTGCTCCTCGATTGATCTCTTGTGCTCAAGTAGTATTACAGAACAACGCTATAGCTTGTAATGAATACTACACCCATTATTTTGCTTTGTCAATTATTTTTTCATGAATATTCCATATTTATTCCGATTTTCCAGTTTTTCCCTTATGGTTATTCCTCCTGATTATTCCGGGGATCCAGATCGTTGATCAGCATGCCCGAAAGCCTGGGAACATGGAACATACCGGCAAAGAGATCACATTTGCAGAGAAAAAGATAATAAATATTCAGACCGCATCGACGCAGGGTTTCAAAATTCGCCTGCCCTTTCGCGATGATCAGGTCTGCCCGGCTGAGGAGGATCCCCGCTTCCTCAGACAATTCCGGAAGCCAGGTACCCATAATGTCATTGCCGTTTCCCACCACCCGGTCCACCTGACTCATGGAGGTAAGACCCACCTGGACAGCATCCTCCATGGTGGCATCGTTCATGGTGGGCATCCCCCGCACCACAACGGATACAGATAGGGCAGGATACATCTCCTTGATCTGTTCGATCAGAAGCCTGTCCATCACGATCTCCCCGCAATTATCCGTAAGAAAGACCAGGTTCCCCCCTGCCGACAGATCTTCTTTAAGCCTCGTGTAGGTCTCCTCCTCAAAAGTCTTTCTTTCCGCTTCCCGGATCAGCTGGTTCAGAAAGTCCTCGTCCACCTGGTCGATGACCCCGAAATCAATATAGTTCCCCACCAGAGCCAGCTGCATGGCGAGCTTCAGGGGATCCTCCGCCTCAGCGATCCGGCGGCGGAAGCTGTCGATCCGGTCCAGGAGTATGGCATTGAAGTGTTTCTTGATCTCCGTATAGTCGTCAGTAAAGCCGAACATCTCAATTCTCAGTTTATCGATGTCTCTGATAATCACCGGTAAAGCCGTGGTCTTCTCCGCATTGGCCATCATTTCCATAACTCTCTGCATGAAATCCACTTTAATTGTATCCGGTGTATTCCCGGGATATTTTCTGATATATTTGTTGAAGGCACAGACGATGCAGTCCGGCCGCAGATGTTCCACTTTTCCGATACGTTTCAGGAGTTCTTCCATGACAATCCTCCTTCTTTTCCATTCATGTCCCCGGTCCGGTACGGTTCCATCCATACCATCCGCCCTGTTTTTCCGCCTTATCCTGCTGTCAGGTCAGGGCCTGATCATTTCAGGAAAAAGGTGAAGATGCAGTCCAGTCCTACGATAACCATGGCAGCCAGGGCAATCCTGTTGGTACGGGAAGTTCCCAGCCCGTCACACAGTCCTTCGAAAAGAGGCTGAAGAAGGTAGAGAAAAATGACTCCCCCCAGGCCAAAGCGAAGGGAAGGGGACAGGGCGATCCTTCCCTGAAAATTAAAGCGGTAATCGGCGTAAGTCTGCCAGGGCCAGCTCCCGCTGACATATTCAAGGATATAGGAAGTAAGGAGTTCCAGCACCGTCGCTATGGTCATGCTAAGCAGAAAGATGAGTGGAATAAGAAGTATTCTCCTGCCAAGGGTCCGGTCCTTCAGCATGGGGTAAAGAAGGATCAGAAAGATGGTGGCACCTACCCCGTAAACGGGGCAGTAGGGTCCGAAAAGGACTCCCCGGTTGGTGAACCCCCATCGGTACACCACTACCTCCAGGAAGACCTCATAACACCATCCGATGACGGAATACAGCATAAAATAGATAAAATAACGGCACAGGATATCTCCTGCCCTTAAATCTTCCATATTCTACATGCCTCCTATAACTTTGTTTTTACTATATCATGAAACGGAAAATATGAATAATAGGAATTCGACCATTTTTCCCAAACATTCCGTCTGAATTTTGCTTTACCATATTCTTCCATGGCGGTATAATGAACATGGATTATTATACCCCTTTTTCCAAGAGGATACCGGGGAATATTTATTACACGTATAGATCAATTTATATACCGAAATCAGGAGAGAGGTAGAAAAATGAGTTTCAAAGAATTATACCAGCCTGTTCACCTTATCATCGGGGAAGGCTGTATTCAGGAGATTCCCCGCCACATTGACACTCTGGGTGTGAAGAAGGCCCTGATCTGCACGGACCAGGGACTGATGAAGATCGGGACAGTGAAAATGGTCACCGATGTCCTGGATGGAGCAGGGAAACCTTACGCCATCTTCGCGGATGTCCTCCCCAACCCCACTGTCTCCATCTGTAATCAGGCCAAAGCCTTATATGATCAAGAGGGTTGTGATTATGTCATCGGAATCGGCGGCGGATCCCCCATCGATGTGGCGAAAGCAGTGGGTATCCTGGCCACCAACGGCGGTACCGTGGAAGACTATAACGGTCTGGAGCTCTCCACCCACAAAAGCGCACCGATCATCGCGGTAAATACCACGGCCGGAACCGGGTCCGAAGCGACAAGGGCTTTTGTGGTGACGGACGAAAAGAGAAAGAGCAAAATGCTCTGTGTTGACAGTAATTCCGTTGCCTATCTGGCCATTAACGACCCTTCTATGATGGTGGGCATGCCCCCCGCTCTGACCGCAGCTACCGGCATGGATGCCCTCACCCATTCCATCGAGGCTTATGTGGCCAAATCCCGCTGCCCTTTTACTGACGGGATCGCCCTTGAATCCATCCGTCTGATCGGCAAGTACCTGGAGAGGGCCGTTAAGGACGGCAGCGATATGGAAGCCAGAACACAGATGTGCTGGGCCCAGTACATGGGAGGCCTTGCCTTCTCCAATGCCGGTCTTGGCATGGTCCATGCCATGGCTCACCAGATGGGCGGATTTTATAATACTCCCCACGGAGTTGCCAATGCCATCCTGCTGCCCTATGTCATGAGATTCAATATGTCTTCCTGCCCGGACCGTTACCGGGATGTGGCCCAGGCCTTCGGATTTGACACCGGCAGCATGACCCCTGAACAGGGTGCCCTGGCCGCTGTCCGCTACGTGGAGGAGCTGTCCAAAAATATCAAGATCCCTCCGCTGAAGGAGACTGCCTTTGATCCCAAGGATGCCCTGGCCCTGGCTAAAAATGCCATGGGAGATACCGGCATGCCGGAGAATCCCAGACAACCTTCGATCCCGGAGGTTGTGGAAGTCTTCATGAAAGCATATATGGAAAAGAAAGATTGATCTGTATGGAAAAGGCTGCCCGTTGACGGGCAGCCCTTTTTTCGTCGGTTGCATTTCCTTTCATCTGATGGTCCCCAGTCCTTTAGCCACCAGGGTGATGAAATCCTGCACATTGGTCACCACAGTGGTTGCACTGAGACTCCCCCTGTCAAGAAGTTTATTTACCACAAATTCGTCGGCATCCACAGTGTAAAGATATACCGGTCTGACCTCTCCGTCATCCATAACCCGGAAGGAAGGGGTCATATTCCCCGTGGCGATGGTGTGAAGCATGGTTGCCATGCAGATCACAGTAGTGGCTTTTCTGGTCAGTTCCCTCATAGCGCTTGCCGCGTCGCAGACGTCATTGATCACCTCGGGGAGAGGCCCGTCGTCCCGGATAGATCCTGCCAGAACGATAGGGATCCCCTTCTTCACACAGCTGCAGATGACTCCTCCCTTAAGGTCGTAGTCCTTGATAAACTGAGGGATAGACCCGCTCCTGCGGGCTTTATTGCAGACATCCAGATGATTGTAGTGGCCGTTAGGCTGGGATTTCTGTGTATAAATGTCCTGTCCCAGGGCGGTATGGAGATAGGCCCCTTCAAGGTCGTGGGTGGCCAGGGCATTTCCTGCCATCAGCCCATGGGCATAACCGTTTTCGATCAGGGACTGCATGGCATTCCTGGCATCCGCGTCAAAAGCCAGGGCCGGTCCCATTACCCAGAGGATAAAACCATGGTCCTTCTCGTATTTCAACAATTCAAATAACTTATCATAGTCCCGGGCATAAGCTGTTTCCCGGCTTCTGCCCTGCCGAAACACAAAGTGGTCTTCCAGGATGGTCTCTTCATCCTCAAACCCGAACCAATGCAGATATATCCCTTCTTCGCATTTTTCCGTCCTTCCCAGGATTACTTTATCCCCCTTCTTCAGGTTTCTGGGTTCAATGACCGCAAGATTGCCGTCACTCCGGATCACTACGCAGGAATCCATCCTGCTCTCCCCGGCCAGTTTCCATTCTCCGTCTATTTTAAAGTATTCCGGATACATGGACGTACTGTGGAATCCATCGGGAGCCACCCCATCCATGACTGCATATTGCCAGGTTACATCCGGTGCGTTTACAAACTTCTCGTCCCTGAAATCGGGATGATGGTATTTGGGCATCTCAAATGACATGTTATTCCTCCGTCCTATCCTCTACTGATCTTCACACAACTCACGGTATACAGGCATGCTCATGCAGCGCGGTCCCCCACGTCCTCTTGAGAGTTCCGAACTGGTCATTTCCAATACCCTTATGCCCTTCTCCCGAAGGATCCGGTTGGTGACATAATTCCTGTCATAGACCAGGACTTTGCCCGGTTCTATACAGAGAGTATTGGACCCGTCATTCCACTGCTCCCTCTCCGAAGCGATCCTGTCCTTTCCTCCGCAGAGGATCAGGGTTACCTCATCCAGCTCCAGGCAGGAGGCCAGCAGCTTCCTCAGGGGCTGGTCCGCTTCCCTTACTTTCAGTTCTCCGGCTTTCTCCCCTTTTTTAATCTCGAAAACCCTCAATGACCGAAGGATTCCCGGATGAACGACAAAGGTCCCGTGATCGACCTGGGTGAACACCGTATCCAGATGCATATAAGCACGGACCGAGGGAATATCCAGAGCGAGAATTGTCTCAATCTGTGCCCTTTCATCAGCAAATATGTTTCTCGCCAGAAGCTCAATGGCCTCGGCTGTGGTCCTCTGGGAGATGCCGATGGCCAGCACCCGGGGACTCAGGTTCAATATGTCTCCCCCCTCAATGGAATAGGGATAATTTCTGTCATAATAAGAGGGTCTGATCCCGGCGAATTCAGGGTGATACTTTATCACATACTGGCCGAAGATAGTTTCCCTTCTCCTGGTGGAAGAATGCATCCGGTTCAGGCTGATTCCGTTTCCGATACAGGCAAATGGGTCTCTGGTAAAATAGAGATTGGGGATAGGGTCCAAAAGGAACCGGCTCTGGGTACCCAACAGGGATACCAATGGTCCTCTGCTGCTGATGGAAAGTTCATTTTCCCTCACCCCGGACATAAGCTTTTTGACCAGTTCCTTCTCATCAGGTATCTCCATAAGATATGCCAGAAGATTCTCCCTGGTTCCGGGGTCGGTGACATGTCCCTCCTCAACAAACTGCCGGATAAACTGTCTTTTGATCTCCCGGTCCTGTTTTAAAACCTCCGCTGTCAGATCCTCCAGATAAAGGACTTCCGCCCCCTGTTCCCGAAGGATCCCCGCGAAAAGATCATGCTCGTACTGCGCTGTTTTCAGATAGGGAATATCCTCAAACAGAAGTCTCTCCAGATCGCCGGGAACCAGATGCTCCAGCTCTTTATCCGGCCTGTGAAGAATGACCTTTTTCAGTTTACCGATCTCACTTTTAACCTGTACTGCCATTGTCCTGTCCTTATATGCTGACTTTTATTTTTCTGATCTTTCAAGATGTGACACTATGGATATTATACCATTGTTTCTCCAATTATCCAAAAAAAAGCACCGGTCTGATGAATTTCCTTCAACAGAACGATGCCCGGAGCAGATCTTCAGGATATCATACATATCCCAAAAACTTCCCTTGTTCAATAATAAACTGTTCGTACTGATCTTTACTCTTCTGTCTTAGTTCAAAGGTGACATATTTCGGGTCAATACGGTCGATAAGTTCCTTCACTCCCCGGCCGATGAAAGGCTGGTGAAGATCGATACTCTCCGCATGCCGATAGGCAAGCGTATAGAGGTCATAGAAGGAAATCTCGTCAAAGTTGATCCTGTTTTCCCCGCTTTTCCATTCTCTCTTCTGTTTCATCTTATATGCCCCGCCCAGGGACATCTGGAGATGGATCCCTTTGATCCAGTCAGTGACTGGAAATCCTGCCTTTTCATGCTTATCCAGCATCCGGTGGAGATAGTCCACTGCCTGCTCCGGCGTGCGGAGCCGGGAATTGGTGTTCATATAGTGCCCGATATCCAGCATGATCCCTTTACGGTCGCTCCGGATTCCCTCCACAAGGCGGCGGGTAAGTCCGGGATCCTTCATGGTAAGCCCGCTCCACCATAGATTTTCCACAAGGAAATCAAAGGGATACTCCCTCTCGGAAAGAAGGATATTGATGACTTCCAGGGCAGTATCGATAACCTTTCGGTCAGAATATTTATATCGGTAGAGATAGCTTTCCCGGAGAGTGACTTCCGAAACATGGAAGACCACATATTTGGCTCCCACCTTTTCAGCGTATTCCAGATCCCTGCGGAAGGGATCCAGGTAAGCGTTCCGGTCCATCCCCCCGTAATAATTTATCCACTGGTCTCTGGAATCGAATTCCTCGTCCAGCCTTCCGTAATCTCCCAGCCAGAAATCCATCCAGAAAATATGAAAAAAAAGATGCACACCATTGACCATCTCCGGCAGGATCTTTCCCTGATCCGATTCACCGGCCAGAATCACTTCCAGACCGTTAAGCCCTCCCTGCTTATAATAATTCTCTATATCCTTACTATCTTTAAACTGATTGAGCATTCCGGCATATACCGGAAAATTCATTGACCGATAGGGGGGTATCTTATTCATATCTTCCCTTTCTGTCCTGATTCTTCTTCCTCCTGACCTCCGCTTGTGATAATAGTACCATTCACATCCGCATAAAGCAATTACTCTATCTTGCGGCAAAAATCAGTCAGCTTCTGTCATTGACTTCCTGATTGTATTTCTTTATGAAGAGACTATGTAGTGGTCTTAACCGTATAATGCACCCTTATTAAGTGATTATAAAAGAAGAGAAGATCAAATAATGATAAAAAGCCACCAAAAGGCGGTTCAAATTAGGGATTTCGGAAACA
>CACZOS010000109.1 GCA_902782815.1 uncultured Lachnospiraceae bacterium
CCCTGCCATGCTTGCAGGCATCAAGGAGTATGATGTCATTGTCGGAATCAACGAGACAGATATCCGTACATTTGGAGAATATCACAGAGCTGCCAGACAGCTTCAGGCAGATCAGACAATTACGGTACGGGCCATGCGGCTCGGTAATGAAGGATATACAGACGTGTCCTTTGAGCTGACTGTCAGTTCAAAATAGAAATAGAAAGATGAGGAAGCGTAATGCTTTTTATACAGGAACTGCATGAGGGAATGAAGATCGCCGGCATTTATCTGGTAAAGGCCAGAACAGCGGCTGTCACAAAAAACGGGAAGGCCTATGAAAATGTTATTCTTATGGACAAGACCGGAACGATCGACGCAAAGATCTGGGAACCGGATTCCCCCGGGATTGATGATTTCGATGCGCTGGATTATGTAGACATCGTAGGGGATATTTCCAAATACAACGGAAATCTGCAGCTCTCCCTCAAGCGTGTCCGTAAAGCCAGAGAGGGAGAATACAATTCTGCGGATTATCTGCCGACCTCAGACCTGAATACAGATGAAATGTATAAGGCGCTGATGAACTTTGTGGAAAAAGTGGAGAATCCTTATCTGCATGCGCTGCTCGCTCGTTATTTTATTGAAGATGAGGCCTTCATCAGGCGCTTTAAGAGTGCATCTGCTGCCAAGACGATTCATCATGCATTTGTGGGAGGACTGCTGCAGCACACCCTGTACGTGACGAACCTGTGTTATTTCTTTACCAAATATTACCCGATCCTGAACAAGGATCTGCTCCTGACGGCAGCGATCTGTCATGATATCGGAAAGATCGAAGAGATTTCGTCCTTCCCACAGAATGACTACACGGATGACGGACAGCTTCTGGGCCATATAATGATCGGAGCAGAGATGATCCATGATACTGCCAGAACGATACCGGATTTTCCTCGCGAACTGGAATCCGATCTGAAACATTGTATCCTGGCCCATCACGGGGAATTTGAATTCGGATCTCCCAAGAAGCCATCGCTGGCGGAGGCTCTTGCCCTGAACCTTGCAGATAACGCGGACGCCCGTCTGGAGAGCATGACGGAACTGTTCAAAGCAAATGCCCAGAAGCCCAGGGAAGAGTGGCTTGGTTTCAGCCGGATCTTTGATTCGAACATCCGCAGGACCGGAAATATTGATGAACTTCAGTAGAAACGATACCCCGCCTTCAGGCGGGGTATCTTCAGATAAGCAGAGTAAGGAAAGAAATAATGAGTACGCCTGTAAAGAATGATATTGTAACTATCCGCATCACAGACATCAGTCAGAACGGCGAAGGAATCGGGAAGGCAGACGGATATACGCTGTTCGTCAAAGATACCGTGCCGGGAGATCTTGCCGAGATCAAGATTATCAAGGCAAAAAAGAATTATGGATTCGGAAGGCTGATGAAGGTCCTGGAGCCTTCTCCGTATCGTACAGCCAGCCGGTGTCCGATCGCAAGAGCCTGCGGCGGCTGTCAGCTTCAGCAAATGGGATATGAATATCAGCTTGCGGTAAAGGAAAAGAAGGTAGCCGATGATCTGGAACATATTGGCGGTTTTGCTGTCATACACTCAGAGTCCGGGCAATCTGATGTTGAAGTTGTTCCGGTTCTGCCAATTATCGGTATGGAAGACCCCTGGCGCTACCGCAACAAAGCTCAGTTTCCAATCGGAACAGGCAGAGACAGCAGTCCTTTGGCGGGATTTTATGCAGGGAGGACCCATTCAATTATTCCATGCACAGACTGCCTGCTTGGAGCAGAAGAGAACCAGGATATCCTGGAGACAATCCTGACATGGATGAGAAAATATCAGATACCGGCATATGATGAAACAGAGGGTACAGGCCTTTTGCGGCATGTCCTGATTCGCAAGGGTTTTTCAACGGGTGAAATCATCGTTTGTCTGATAATCAACGGTGCTGTCCTGCCCAGGCAGAAGGAACTGACAAGGAGCTTATCTGAAATTTCCGGAGTTAAGGGAATAACAGTCAGTTCAAATACAAAGAAGACCAACGTGATCCTGAACGGGCCAGTCAATACAATATGGGGACAGGGATATATTACTGACAGGATCGGGGATATAAAGTACCAGATTTCTCCGGCATCCTTTTATCAGGTCAATCCCACCCAGACCAAAAAGCTGTACGACAAGGTCCTGGAATTTGCCGGACTGACTGGAAAAGAGGACGTAATCGATCTTTACTGCGGGATAGGGACGATCTCCCTTTTTCTGGCCAGACATGCCAGACATGTGACTGGAGTGGAAATCGTTCCCCAGGCAATCGAGGACGCCCGGGTAAACGCGGAGCTGAATGGCATCTTCAATGTGGATTTTTATACGGGAAAAGCAGAAGAAGTCATCCCCAGGTTATTCCAGGAGAACCATCTTCGTGCGGATGTTGCTGTAGTTGATCCGCCTCGGAAAGGATGCGATGAAAAGCTGCTGGATACAATGATCCGGATGCAGCCGGAGAGGATCATATATGTCAGTTGTGATCCGGCGACACTTGCCAGAGATCTGAAAATCCTTTCGTCTGCCGGATATCAGATTCAGAAAGTGCAGCCAGTAGACCAATTTCCGCATACGGTTCACGTGGAGACGGTAGTTTTGCTGACAAGAAATACATAAGACAGGGCTGAAAAAGCCTGAAATAAAGGGATTTCTGCATTCCGGGATCACCACGCTCCG
>CACZOS010000110.1 GCA_902782815.1 uncultured Lachnospiraceae bacterium
CATTTTTATGTGGGCAAGATAAAAAAGATATCCTCCCTCCCTCTCATACGGCGATTCTGTTCGGGGGCCAACAGCAGATAACTTGTTTATTTAAGACGGACTTCTAAGGGTCCGTTTTTTTATGCTCTTTTTTCCTGATCTGTGGTATACTTCAGAAGAGTATTATTCAGGGATATCCGGATTATCCTGACTAAAGGCGGGAAAGGACAGGAACAGTCATGAGTTATTGCAGCAAATGCGGAGAAGAGCTTATAGAGAAGGAACTGGAAAATGAAGGGATGATCCCCTTCTGCCGGCAATGTGGTGAATACCGTTTCCCCATGTTCAACACGGCCATCAGCGCCATCGTCTATCATCCGGAAGGTGACCGGATCATCCTGATCCAGCAGTACGGACGGAAGAACAATATACTGGTGGCAGGATATGTTAACCGGGGGGAGAGCGCGGAGCACACCCTGATCAGGGAGGTGAAGGAGGAGCTGGGACTGGATGTGATCCGCTATACCTTCAACGCCAGCGAATTTTTCGAGAAAAGCAATACCCTGATGGTGAATTTTGCCTGTCGGGTAAGCTCGGGCGACTTAAGCGGGGTCAATACCCGGGAAGTGGATTTTGCCGGCTGGTATACACCGGCCGAAGCCAGAGACAAGATACTGGATCATTCCCTGGCTGAAAAATTCCTGCTCAGTTGGCTGGATAAACAGGAGTATTACAAGGAGTGAGAATGAATATGAAGACCATCCTTTGTTTCGGTGATTCCAATACCTACGGCTACAGCCCTCTTGACGGAACCCGCTTTCCCGCGGATGTCCGCTGGCCGGGCCGGCTCCGGATCCTGCTGGGAGATGAGTACTCTGTTGTGGAGGAAGGATGCAACGGCAGGACCACGGTCATCATCGATGAGGAAGAACCCTGGAAATGCGGGGAGTCCTACCTGCGGGCCTGTCTGAATTCCCACAAGCCGGTGGACCTGCTGATCATCATGCTGGGAAGCAATGACATGAAGAAGCAGTATCATGCCGCGGCGCGGGATATCGCCTCAGGAGCCGAAAAACTGGCGGAGATCGCCAGGACATTTCTTGAGATAAAACAGGACCGGGCACCGGAGATCCTTCTGATCTCCCCTCCCCTGATCCGGAAGGGAATCTCTGCTTCACCTTTCGGCCACAGCTTCTCCGAGGAAGCAGTGAAGGTGTCGGAAGAACTGGCGGCTCTTTATGAGGAAGCGGCCAAAAGGCAGGGATGTCATTACCTGGACGCGGCGGGGATCGTGGTCCCTTCCAGGGAAGACCATCTCCATCTCACCGCCGGGGAGCACGAGAAACTTGCCGGGGCCATAGCCGGGACAGTCAGGGAGATTTTTGCCCCGAAACAGACGCAGGAAGACCAGGAGGCCGGGACAGAATAAAGAAACCGGGAAAGAGAAAAGGAAAGGAAAAAAACATGAAAATATTACTCATCTATCTGGCAGTCATGAATCTGGCGGGCCTTGCGGCCATGGGATCAGACAAGAGGAAGGCGATCGAAGGAGACTGGAGGATCCCGGAGAAGACACTGTTTCTCCTCAGTATCCTGGGGGGCAGTCTGGGCACTCTGCTGGGAATGTATCTTTTCCGTCATAAGACCAGACACTGGTATTTCGTGGTGGGCATGCCAATGATCTTTCTGATCCATCTCCTGCTGATCCGGCTGATCTTCATCCGCCATTGACATTTGACAGGTGAAAGAATATAATTTTATAAGCCCGCGAAGGGTGAGATTACTCTGATAAAAACAGTTAGGAGGGACACAGATGGCCCAGGATTTATCCAAGATCAGCGCGATGATGGAAGGAAAAACCCTCGAGAAAGAAAATATCATAAAAATGTATCAGATGGTTCAGAGTGCTTCAGAAACGGAAGAGAAGAAAAATGTCATGAAGCATTCCGTTTTTTTTGTGGGACAGCTGCCCCTGAAGGAGAACCGTTTTGTGGATATCAGGGCCACGGACAGGATCCTCAACACCACAGTCCCCTATGACGAGCTGGAGGACTACAGGAAGTATCTTCTGGAAGGGCTTGCCACCCAGACACTCCTGATCAAACGGGAGGACGGCCGGTATGAGGTCAACCGGAAGTTTGAGAAATCCATCGCCAAGGTGAAGAAGATCGCCTATGCCTGCCAGCTGGAGAAGGAGGAAGCGTCCAGGGAAATCATGCCCAAGGTCAAAAAAATGTACCAGATGGGCACCAAATATTATAACAGCGGAAACTATGAGGAGGCTGCTGCCTGCTTCATGAACACCGTTGAGATGGCGGAGTACCGTATGGGGTACTACAGCCTGGCCCTCATGTACTATGAAGGCAAGGGAGTGGAACAGTCCTATGAAACAGCTTTAAGCTATGCCAGAAATGCATTGGTAAGAGGAGCCAGGATCGCGGAAGGACTGGAAGAGGAGATCCTTGAACATCTGGAAGGATGATCGGGGAAATATACAGGATCAGAAAGGAAAGACAATCCATGAAGAACTTTTGGAAAGCCGGAGCAGTGCTTATGGCGGCTGCTCTGTTCATGACAGGATGCGGAAACAGTAAGAAAGCCCAGGAAGCCACCACGGAGGGCGACGGAGTCCGGATCGAGATCGACTATTCCGCCGGCCTCACCGATGAGGGAAAGCTGGAGGGAATCAAGGCTTCCGATTATGTTACCCTCTGTGATTACAGTAACATTGAGGTTCCCAAAAAGGAGATCGAGCCCTCCGACGACGAGGTGCAGACCCAGGTCGACAATCTCCTGAGCAACCCCGATTACGGTGTATATGACAGGGCAGTCAAAAAAGGTGATACTGTCAATATCGATTATGTGGGAAAGATCGACGGGAAGGAATTTTCCGGAGGAAGCGCCACCGGCCAGGACCTGGTCATCGGATCCAAGTCTTTTATCGATAATTTTGAGGACCAGATCATCGGCCATACCCCGGGGGAGACCTTTGATGTGAAGGTCACCTTCCCCAAGGATTATGCCTCGGCGGATGTCGCCGGAAAAGACGCGGTCTTTTCCGTGACCCTCAATTATATTGCCCCGGAGCTGACGGATGATTTCGTGAAAAAGTATTTCAATGAGACGGACGCCATCTCCACTGTGAAGGAGATGAAGAATTCCATCAAGGATACCCTGAGGGAAACCAACGAGAACAACTATATCTGGAATTATCTCCTGACCAACAGCAAGTTTAAGGAACTGCCGGAGGAACTGATGGACAAGAGGCTGGAAAGCTCCCTCAATGTCCTGCGCAAACAGTATCATGATTACCTGGGTTACGGGGACGAGCAGATCCTCTCCATGTACGGCTATAAATCCATGGACGAGGTGAAGGAGAACCTGAGGGAGAACACCGAGACCAGCGTAAAATACTTCCTTATCGCCTCCGCCATCAGCGACGAGCATCCGGAAGAACTCAACGTGGAAAAGGCAGACCTTGACAAAATCCTGGGAACGGCCAGTGCGGATTCCTATTATGACATTTACGGAAAACCCTACACCAACGCCAATATCCTTGTGACCATGGTGGGAGATTATATCATGGATCATGCCACCGTGAAGTGAAATCGGACATTTACAAGACCGCCCCTATCAGATATAATATTCATGATGAATAAGAACACTCCGCCGGGCGGTGACCTGCTTTAAGGTCACGGCTTTGGGAGGGGGAGATTTGGAGGACATATGGAGGATTTGAGAAAGCTTGACCGGGTGCTGCTGAAACTCAGCGGAGAAGCGCTTGCCGGGGAGAAAAAGACAGGATTTGACGAGGCCACCGTGCTGGATGTTGCCAGACAGGTCAAGGAAGTGGTGGATTCCGGTATTCAGGTTGCCATCGTGATCGGCGGAGGTAATTTCTGGAGAGGAAGGACCAGCGAGAACATGGAGCGGACCAGGGCAGACCAGATCGGTATGCTGGCCACGGTGATGAACTGTATTTACGTGGCGGACATGTTTCGCCATGTGGGGATGAAGACCAAAGTCTACACCCCCTTTGTCTGCGGATCTTTTACGGAGCTTTTCTCCAAGACAGATGCCCTGGCCAGTCTTGAGGAGGGCTATGTCACCTTCTTTGCCGGAGGCACAGGCCATCCTTATTTCTCCACGGATACCGCCACGGCCCTCAGGGCCATCGAGATCGAGGCGGATGCCATCCTTCTGGCCAAAGCCATCGACGGAGTTTACGACAGTGATCCCAAGATCAATCCGGAAGCCGTCAAATATGACCGTATTTCCCTGGATCAGGTACTGGATCAGAAACTGGGGGTCATTGATCTGACTGCCACCATCATGTGCCTTGAAAATAAGATGCCGCTTGTCATATTCGGACTGAATGAGAAAAACAGTATCGTCAATACCATGAAAGGCAGCTTCACCGGTACCTTCGTTACCGTGGACTGATCGATGCATTATATCGGAAAATGAGGAGGAATAGCCATGATCAAAAAATATGAAGAGAAGATGACCAAGTCCATCAATAATCTTGAGCAGGAATATAATTCGATCCGTGCAGGAAGAGCCAATCCTCATGTGCTGGATAAGGTTAGGGTAGATTATTACGGCACACCCACACCCATTCAGCAGGTGGGCAACATCGCTGTTCCCGAACCCCGTATGATCACCATCCAGCCCTGGGAAAGATCCCTGATCAAACCCATCGAGAAGGCCATCCAGACATCGGATATCGGGATTCATCCCTCCAATGACGGACAGGTGATCCGCCTTGTCTTCCCGGAACTTACGGAGGAACACAGAAAAGAGCTGGTAAAAGACGTTAAGAAAAAAGCGGAATCTGCCAAGGTAGCCATCCGCAATATCCGCCGTGACGCCAACGACTATTTCAAGAAGGTTCAGAAAGGCGGAGAGATCACGGAAGACGAACTGAAGGATAACGAGAAAAAAGTACAGAAACTGACTGATAAATATATCAAGGAAGTTGATGAACTGATGAATAAAAAATCCCAGGAGATCCTCACCGTATAATCTCCCGGAGATTCCCTTCTCCCATGCCGGGAGAGGGACCTATGATATTTATACAATGACAGGAACAAGACCGGCAGCCGGGATACCGGCTGCTGGTTTACTATAATGGGATAAAACGGAGGTAGAGGGTGTGAAGACAGAGATCGGGGGGAAGATGTACGAGGTGCCTGTCCACGTTGCCATCATCCTTGACGGGAACGGAAGATGGGCAAAAAAGAGGTTTCTGCCGAGAAATCTCGGCCATGCGGAGGGGGCGAAGACCGTAGAGCAGATCTGCGAGGATGCCTGGGATCTGGGTATCAAATATCTGACGGTATATGCCTTTTCCACAGAGAACTGGAAGCGGCCGCAGAAGGAAGTGAACGCCCTCATGAAGCTTCTGCGCAAATACCTGGTGGACTGTATTGAGAGGACATCCAAAAACAACATGAGGGTTCGGGTGATCGGAGAGAGATCTAAGCTGGATGAGGATATCATCCGGTCCATCAACGAGCTTGAGGAAGTATCCTCGGCCAATACCGGGCTGAATTTCACCATCGCCCTCAACTACGGCAGCAGGGATGAGATGGTGAGAGCCATGCAGGCCATGAGCAGGGATTACCGGGACGGCAGGTTCTCCCTGGAAGAGATCACAGAGGAGCGGTTTTCCTCCTACCTGGATACCCGGGATCTGCCGGATCCGGACCTGATGATCCGGACCAGCGGGGAACAGAGACTGTCTAACTGGCTGCTCTGGCAGCTGGCTTACGCGGAGTTTTATTTTACGGATGTGCTCTGGCCGGATTTTGATAAGAAGGAACTTGAACGTGCCATCATTTATTACAATACCAGAGAACGGAGATTCGGAGGAGTCTAGGAGGTCCTATGTTTAAACAGAGATTGATCAGTGGAATCGTTTTGGTGATCATCGCTTTTGTCACCCTCTATATCGGTGGTTTTCTGACCTTTTTTGTGGTGGCCGGGATTTCCCTGATCGGAGATTACGAGCTGATGAGAGTGATCCGCCAGGAAAAATCGGCCCTGGCAGTGATCATATATACCGGGAGCATCCTTTTTTACCTGCTCCTTCTGCTTGACCTGCAGACCTATATCCTGCCCCTGGCCCTCTTTATTCTGATCGTGCTTCTGGCAGCCTATGTTTTTACCTTTCCCCGGTATGAATTCACCCACGTGGCCGTCTCTTTTTTCTGCTTCTTCTACGTGACTGTGATGTTGTCTTACATCTATCAGATCCGTATCCTGGAAAACGGGGGCTATAAGGTGGTCCTTCTTTTCCTGAGTGCCTGGGGGAATGATACACTGGCCTACTGTGCGGGCCGCCTGTTCGGCAAACACAAAATGTCTCCGGTGCTGAGTCCCAAAAAGACGGTGGAAGGAGCAGTGGGCGGCGTTCTGGGAGCAGGACTTCTGGGCGCCCTTTACGGCCTTTTGGCCCAGCACTTCATCAACGAATCCTTCAATATGGCAGCCGGTTTTGCCGTGATCTGTGCAGTGGGAGGTCTGATCAGCATAATAGGGGACCTGGCGGCCTCCGCTATCAAGAGAAATACGGGAGTAAAGGATTACGGTACGCTGATCCCCGGACACGGGGGTATCCTCGACCGTTTCGACAGCATCATTTTTATCGCCCCCATCATCTACTATATGCTCCTCACCGTGATCCAGATCGGCTGACCGGATAAGATGAAGGAGTGAGATTGGAGTTTTCTATGAAAAATATCGCTATATTGGGATCCACGGGTTCCATAGGGACCCAGACCCTGGATGTGGTCCGGGAACATCCGGATGAACTGTGTGTTGTGGCGCTTGCCGCCGGGAAGAATAAAGACCGCCTCAGAGAGCAGATCCTGGAGTTTAGGCCCAGGGTGGTTTCCCTTGATGATGAGGAGGCAGCCAGCCGGCTCAAGAAAGAGCTGGCCGGGACCCCTGTGGAGATCCTGTCGGGAAAAGACGGACTTATGGCTGCCGCCGGGATAGACGAGGCGGATATCGTGGTCACTGCCGTGGTGGGGATGATGGGCATCCTCCCCACTATGGAAGCCATAAGAAAGGGTAAGGACATCGCCCTGGCCAACAAGGAAACTCTGGTAACCGCAGGGCATCTGATCATCCCCATGGCTGAACAATACGGGGTGAAGATCCTTCCGGTGGATTCCGAGCATTCCGCCATCTTCCAGTGCCTTCACGGCAACCGTCATGAGGACGTGGACCGTCTTCTGATCACGGCCTCCGGAGGACCTTTCCGGGGAAAGACCGCGGAGGATCTGGAGCAGGTTACCCTTCAGGATGCCTTGAAGCATCCCAACTGGGCCATGGGACAGAAGATCACCATCGATTCCTCCACCATGGTAAACAAGGGACTGGAAGTGATGGAGGCCCACTGGCTGTTCGGGGTGGATTACGACCGGATCCAGGTGGTGGTGCAGCCTCAGAGCATCATTCATTCCATGGTACAGTTTGTGGACGGAGCGGTTCTGGCCCAGCTCGGCACGCCGGATATGAGAGTCCCTATTGAGTATGCCCTCTTTTATCCGGAGAGACGGAGCCTGTCCGGTGACCGTCTTGATTTCAATACCCTTACCGGTATTCAGTTCGAGAAGCCGGATACCGGGGTATTCCGCGGCCTGGCTCTGGCTCTGGAAGCGGGAAAGACCGGAGGAAGCATGCCCACCGTGTTCAATGCGGCAAATGAGAGGGCAGTAGCCCTGTTTTTGAAAGAGAAGATAAGGTACACCGATATCGTCCGGATCATCGGAACCTGTATGGATAAACATACCCTCATCCCGGATCCCAGACTCCATGAGATCCTGGAGACCGAGCGATGGGTCTACCACACCATCGAAAAGATGGATATCGGACTGTAGGGTATATTCTTAAACCTGCTGTCGGAAAGGAAGTTCTGCTTTGAGAATCATTATCGCTTTAATCATATTCAGCCTGATCATCCTGGTTCACGAGTTCGGCCATTTTCTTCTGGCCAAACTCAACGGGATCTGCGTGGAGGAATTTGCCCTGGGACTGGGACCCACCATATTCGGTGTCCGTAAAGGAGAGACTAAGTACAGTATCAAATGCCTCCCCTTCGGAGGATGCTGTATGATGCTGGGTGAGGACGGGGACAATGACGATCCCCGGGCCTTCGGGAGCAAGTCCCCCCTGGCCAGGTTTTCAGTGCTTTTTGCAGGCCCCTTTTTCAATTTCATCCTGGCCTTTGTCCTGGCTCTCTTCGTCATCGGGATCGGCGGCGCGGACCCTGCCGTGGTGGGGACCGTGGACACCGGGAGCGGTGCTTATGAAGCCGGTCTTAAGCCCGGGGACAGGATCACCCGGCTTGACGGATCCAGGATCTATAATTACCGGGAGATCAGTCTTTATAATATGATGAATCCGGAGAAACCGGATGTGGAGGTAACCTATGTGAGAGACGGGCAGCCGGACACGGTTACTGTTCACCGGAAGACCGGGGATGCCGGATATTACATTCTGGGGATCACCATGACCCAGGATACCGGACAGGGATTTTTCGGAGTGATCCGCTACAGTCTTCTGGAGGTAAGGTACCAGATCAAGGCTACCATAACCAGCCTGAAGTATCTGATCAGCGGGAAGGCCTCCCTGGATGACCTTTCCGGGCCTGTGGGCATCGTAAATATGATCGGGGATACCTATGAGGAGTCCCGCTCCTACGGTCCGCTTGTGGTGGTACTGAACCTGCTCAGTTTCTCCATTCTTCTGACGGCGAATCTGGGCGTGATGAACCTTCTCCCCCTACCCGCTCTGGACGGAGGCAGGATCCTTTTTGTCCTGGTGGAGGTATTGAGAGGAAAAAGGGTGGATCCGGAGAAAGAAGGGATCATTCATCTGGTGGGCATTGTCCTCCTTCTGGGCCTTATGTGCCTGATCATGGGCAATGATATCCGTCATATCCTTATCAAATAGTCAGTTGTACATAACAGGAAAGGAGCTGTCTGACCGGGAAAGATTCTGTAATCTGCCGGATTATTATCAAGGCAGCTTTTATTCATTTTTAAGGAGGAAATATGTATCGCAATCATACCAGGATCATCAAGATAGGGGACAGGGTGATCGGAGGCGGCAACCCCGTACTGATCCAGTCCATGACCAACACCAAGACGGAGGATGTAAAGGCCACCGTAGCCCAGATCCATGAGCTGGAAGCGGCAGGCTGCGAGATCGTACGCTGCACCGTGCCGGACATCCGCGCAGCTGAGGCCATAAGCCGGATCAAGAAAGAGATTCACATTCCCCTGGTGGCGGATATTCATTTTGACTACAGGATGGCCATTGCCGCCATGGAAAACGGGGCAGACAAGATCCGGATCAACCCCGGCAACATCGGTTCGGAAGACAAGGTTCGCCAGGTGGTGGAAAAGG
>CACZOS010000111.1 GCA_902782815.1 uncultured Lachnospiraceae bacterium
CGAATGATAGATCCTTTCAAATCAACCAATAAATCAACGTCACTCTCCGCAGTCGCCTCTCCCCTGGCGTAGGAGCCGAAGAGGTATACAGCCGCAAGGCCATACTTCTCAGCGATGGGCGTAACTCGCTGCTTGATTTCTTCAATAGTATACGGCATATAATCAACCCCTCACTGCTTAATTACTCGTATTTTTCTCCTCCATCTCCTGCAAATACAGACCGACGATAAAGTTGGGAGATTGTCCATAGAGGCCAGTCTCATCATCGGCAAAGGACGCTCCTGTAGCTGAGCGATAAAATGCGTCAAGGGCAGCATCTTCTGAAATGTGATACCTCTCTGCAATCTTGGAGACGATCACCGGAAGGATCGTCGCCCGAATGGTACTGTGCGACATATCTTACCCCTCCACCTCGTAACTTCTGAGAAAAGTCAGGCCAGCAAGTGCCTGCTCCTGAATATCCGTGGTATAGAAAGCAAACCCGAAATCACGGCCGATTTCAGAGCGCAGGATCATTGGTATTGGTATTTCCATTGTGGTTCCGTGGTAGAGAATCATGCTGCGCCGCCTTTCAGGTAATCATCAATAAAAGCCATCAGATACTCCATTCCCATACCGTGCAGGTCCTCGTAGTCCTCGTCCAGCAAAGCGAGAAGTCCTTCCTTCGCAAAGAGATCGTAAACCTCGTTGCTTGGCTTGCCGATATGCTGACTGTAATACTCGATGCAAAAGGCTTTGAAGGACAATCTGCTCATGAAGACTCACTCCCTTCTGCGCAGATGCAGTTTTTCATGTTCATTTTACCACATCTAAATCATCAAAAAAAGGGGGGTTCGAATGAAAATCGGATACATCCGCGTCAGCACGCAAGAACAGAACACGATCCGTCAGGAAGAATTGATGACAGCTCTGGGCGTGGACCAAATCTACATTGATCGCATGAGCGGCAAGAACACCAATCGGCCTGAGCTCCAGAACATGATGGACTTCGTTCGTCACGGAGATACCGTGGTGGTGGAGTCCATCAGCCGTTTCGCCAGAAACACCCGCGACCTGCTGGACCTGGTGGAGCAGCTGACAGCAAAAGGAGTGGAATTCGTCAGTCAGAAAGAGGCCATCGATACATCCACCCCAACCGGTAAATTCATGCTGACCGTTTTCGGCGCTGTAGCTGAACTGGAGCGGGAGTACATCCTTCAGCGGCAGCGGGAGGGGATTGACATCGCCAAGTCCAACGGCGTGTATAAGGGCCGAAAGCCCATCAAGCCTCCGGCATTCGATCAAGTTGTCTCAAGGTGGAGGCGAGGTGAGATCACAGCGGCGGCGGCTATGAAGCAGCTCGGCATGAGCAAGGCTACGTTCTATCGGAAGATTAAGCAGGCCGGCTAGAAATAGCTATGTTCCTTCGGCTGTAGAAAAAGAAATATTGTTCGTTCCAGGAATCAGGAGTTCCTCAACCTCGCAGGGAAGGCAGTTATCGATGCAGGCTGTTTCAGATTCGTGAAATACGGTGGGGGTCTGAGTAGCTACTCGGACCCCCTTCTGCCGGAAGCATCGCCCATAGAGGCGGCCCTGTCGAGGGGCCAAAAACCGCACGCTTCTTTTTTCTTGCCAAACTTTTTTCGCTGCCAAAGGGGAAGAAAACTGTGCGCAAATCCTTGAAAATCAAGGGTTTTTCGGCGTTTCTGCTTGGCAAAAAGCTTGGCAAAGCCTCTTGCCAAGAAAAGAACCCATTTGCCAAAGAATTTGCCAGGGTTTTTATCCTGTTTTTCCTCTCAAAGCCAGAAAACCAATTACGTTTTTTCTTCCTGCCTGGTTGTATCCACGATCCACTTCGATCAGCTTTTCAATCAAACCGGAACAGATTCAGCCCGATCTCCTCACTGAACGCCCGGTCCACCTGACCTGGAATGATATGGATGACCATCTCACAGGTGGCGCTGACATTGGCCCGGTTCAGATGGCCGCCATAGACTGCTCCGGTTCCGTCTCCGGCGCTCATGTGAAGGTGCAGGTAGAAATTCCCATCCATGGTGCTGATGGTACCAGTAAGAGAGACGATTTCAAAGGGCCCTTGGAAGCGGTTGGAGGCATAGGTCTTGGTTATTGTGTCAAACACGCCCACCGTGAAATCATTCACTGCCCCCAGCGCCTGGACTGATGCCAGCTTGATCTGTTCCTGTTCCGCTATTCTGCGGATCTGCTCAGTGATCTCCTCGTTCTTGTCAATGCGGACAACAATTGTGTCCTGAAATCTTCTGTATTCCATGTTTGTACTCCTGACTTCTTATGGTTCCAATCGTCGCGTATGCAGAACGCAGCATACAGAGGGATCGATTTAATCCCGTCCTCAAGCCCGAAACTCTTCATGGATATGCGACCGGCAAGCCTTCGCAGAAATGGATCGCCTACTTATTTTTGCAGCCAGTCAGCCGCATCAAAAACCTGAATCCCTTCATATTGCCATGCAGGCTGATAAGTTCGCGCAATGATCATTTTTGGATAAGCGTCCTTGATGCGCAAAAGGGGATCGACCTCCCGTGCGAAGGTTTTGGGATCGGAAATGTCATATGAGACCTGTATATATAGCCGATCACCCTGTTTCATGCAGACGAAATCAATCTCTTTTTTATATAGGACGCCGACATATACTTCATATCCACGGCGAAGAAGCTCAATTGCAATGATATTCTCCAAAACGCGGCCGTAGTCCATATTTTTAGTTCCCAGCCGTGCATATCGGAAGCTTTGATCTGACAGATAATATTTATCCTCCGACTGCAGATACTTCTTCCCCTTGATATCATATCTTCGGATCCGATAGAAAGCGAATGCTCTGCATAAATAGGTGATATATTTCCCGACCGTCTTATGGTCAGTCTTCATGTTATTCGATATCAGTGTATTCGTGATTGTCCGAACGCTGGTCACGCTGCCGATGTTATCCATCAGAAAATCGATCAGCTGATGAAGCAGCGGTTCGTTACGGATCCTGTTCTTTTTTATGATATCCCTAACGATCAGCGCATTGAGGACCTCGCTGTTGATATACCGATATCGCTGGCTTTCACTTTGATACAGATAGGAGCCGGCCATGCCTCCGTCTGTGATATAGCTTGTAAGGCTGCCATAGATATTGTCGGAGGGGTAATAGGCAAGATATTCACTGAACGAAAATGGGAAGACTTGAATCTCATAGGTTCTGCCTACAAACAGCGTTGCCAGATCGCTGCTTTGAAGAAACGCATTGGAGCCCGTGATATAGATATCATACTTTTCTCTTGCATGGAGGCTGTTGATCGCTTTCTCAAAGCCGACACACATCTGAATCTCGTCGATCAGCAAATAATTATTCTGTGCCGGGCTCCAGTGCTTTTCCACATACGTCTCAAGGGCGTGATATTCC
>CACZOS010000112.1 GCA_902782815.1 uncultured Lachnospiraceae bacterium
CCGCAGCGGGGACAGTAGGGAACGATCTTGAAGCCTTTGTAGAGGAGGCCCTTGTCCCAGATTTCTTTCAATGCCCACCACTCGGATTCGATAAAGTCATCATGGTAGGTGACATAGGGGTCATCCATGTCTGCCCAAAAGCCCACGGTTTGGGAGAAGTCTTCCCACATTCCCTTGTACTGCCATACAGACTTTTTGCATTTATCGATAAACGGATCCAGACCATATTCTTCGATCTGTTCTTTTCCATCCAGACCCAGCTCTTTCTCCACTTCCAGTTCCACCGGGAGACCGTGGGTGTCCCATCCTGCTTTTCTGGGCACCATATAGCCTTTCATCGTACGGTATCTGGGGATCATATCCTTGATCACGCGGGTGAGCACATGCCCGATATGAGGCTTCCCGTTGGCAGTGGGGGGACCGTCATAAAATGTGTATACCGGGCTGTCAGCACGGTTTTCCATACTTTTCTCAAAAATGTGGTTCTCTTTCCAGAACCGGACCGTCTCTTTCTCACGGTCCACAAAGTTCAGATTTGTAGATACTTTTTTATACACCTTTTTCCCTCCTGAGTGAATTGATCACATTTGCACATCAATTATATTGTACGAGCCGGATTGCCCAGCTGTCCGGCAGGGACTCATACAACAAAAAAACTTCCATCCGTAAATGGATGAAAGCCCTGCAATCATTATACCACCTTTACATACTATCATATGTTTCTCTGATAACGGTGAGATTCCGGCAACGCTTACTCTGAGATTTCGGCATTGCAACTCGGGAGTGATCTTCAACCATCCTGTACCGGCAGCGGGTTCACACTATCTCCGCCTCACTGAAGCTTTCCTGGGATGTCTACTGTCTCCGTCCAGGTTTTTTCCTTTTTGCCATCACCCATAATATAATACAAAAGGCGGAATGTCAAACCTATTTTTATTCCGCAGCCTTTTTTATATCCCCTCCCGGAGTCTCCCCGCAGGTCTCGGCGCCCCTTTTGGTGGACTTACGGCTTATCCTGTGATAAACTACTAAGGAAAATGTTAAGGAGGACAGGCCATGGGAAAAAAATTACTGGTCACCTTATTGAGTTTCTTTGTTCTTACTTTTACCGTTTTGTCTCTGGTGACCCTGGTCTTCTTTATTACCCCCAGCAGAAGAGCCCGAAACAGCATATCTCTTCCCTCCAGAGTGGAGGATCCCGAGGGTTCTTCCCAGACGGATAGCGGAGATTCTGAAGACTCTGCCTATGACAATATCTATATCGCCGACGTCCACCAGTCACTTACCCTGCGGACCCGGCCCGACTCAAATGCCCAGCCTGTCATGGATGAGGGTCTTGCCTCCATGACCAAGATGCAGGTGATGGAATTTGTGGACAATACCAATTTTGCCTATGTCAAAGTGATCAACGGTCCATACAGCGGTTATACGGGATATGTCAACCGCGACTACATCACCAGGCTGGGAGAACCCACTATCCGCGTGGAATACGGAGAATGAAAGAATGCCGCACAGCCGGCATTCTTTTTAATTAAGAAATCAGATATTAACGAAAAAAAGGACAGCTGACACTGTCCTTTTTTTGGAGAAGGTATTTTTGTTACTTTTTGGGTGTAGCAAAAACTGTATAATGTATTGGGGGTACGATTCTATGATACACATTTTCCCCCCGAAAGTGTGCCTAAAGATTTTCGGAGGGAAAAATTTATTTTGTGCATTATTTGTCAAAGAGAAAAAACTCTTTGTCTATATCTATGAAAAGAACCTGCCTTTGTTCAGGCTTCCCCGTCAGTTTTCACGGGGTCATGTTTACCTGTTTCTTTTTCCTTCTCACGGATCAGGGCTTCAAATTCCTCACGGGTGACCTTCTCCTTTTCAAGGAGGAGGGCTGCGCAGGAATGAAGCAGATCAATATGTTCCCGGATCAGGCTTTTCGCCTCTACGTAACACTCGTCCACGATCCTCTTTACTTCCTCGTCGATCATCCGGGCCACGTCTTCACCGTAGGTGCGGGCATGTCCCAGATCCTTTCCGAGAAAGACCTCATCACTGTCCTGTTCATAATTGAGAAAGCCCAGCTTATCCGACATGCCGTACTTGGTCACCATAGCCCTGGCGGTACCCGTCACTCCCTTGATATCCTGGGCAGCTCCCGTGGTGATATCTCCGAAGATCAGCTCCTCGGCGATCCTTCCGCCCATGCCCACCTTGATGTCCTGGAGCATGGTGTTGCGGGTATCGAAAACATTGTCATTTTCCGGCAGCGGCATGGTATATCCCGCCGCCCCTATGCCGGTGGGAATGATGGAGATGGTATAGACCGGGCCCACATCCGGAAGGTAGTGAAAGAGAATGGCATGTCCCGCCTCATGATAGGCGGTGATCCGTCTTTCCTTCTCGGGGATGAGCCTGGATTTCTTCTCCGTACCCACACCCACTTTGATAAAGGCTTTCTGTATATCTCCCATCCGGATAAAGCTGCTGTTGTCCTTGGCGGCATTGATGGCAGCCTCATTGATCAGATTCTCCAGGTCCGCACCGGAAAATCCCGGTGTGGTCACAGCGATCTGATGGAGGTCCACACTTTCGTCCAGCTTTTTCCCCCTGGAGTGAACCTTGAGGATCTCTTCTCTCCCCTTCACATCCGGGCGTCCCACAGCCACCTTACGGTCAAATCGTCCCGGCCTGAGGATGGCGGGGTCAAGAATATCCACACGATTTGTGGCTGCCATGACGATGATCCCTTCGTTGACACCGAAACCGTCCATCTCCACCAGGAGCTGATTCAGTGTCTGTTCCCTCTCATCATGACCACCTCCCAGACCGGATCCTCTCCGGCGGGCAACCGCATCTATCTCATCGATAAAAACGATGCAGGGAGAATTCTTTTTGGCCTGTTCGAAGAGATCTCTGACCCGGGAAGCACCGACACCCACAAACATCTCCACAAAATCGGAACCGGAGATGCTGAAGAAGGGTACTCCCGCCTCCCCGGAGACGGCTTTGGCCAGAAGGGTCTTGCCGGTTCCCGGAGGTCCCACAAGGATGATCCCCTTGGGAATACGGGCGCCCAGGCTGATATATTTACCCGGGTTCTTCAGAAAATCCACGATCTCCTCCAGCTCCTCCTTCTCTTCCTGGAGGCCGGCCACCTGATCAAATCCGATCTTCATGGTGCTTGGTTCGATCATCTGGGCTTTGCTCTTGCCGAAATTGCTCATCCGGTTTCCTTCCCCTCCCATGGAACGGTTCAGGAGCATGGTCATAAAGATCATAACCAGGATCATGCCCAGACAGATGGGAATCACGTTGTTGAGGAGGTTGCTGCTGTGTTTTACATCAGTGAGCGCATAAGGCCCTCCCTCCTCTTCAATTCTCTCTATGAGCAGATTTACATCAGAAACATAGAAGGTCTTATAGTGTTTATCCTTCCCTTTAAGGACGACCGTCACCGACCCCGTGGGGACCTCCTCGTTCTGGGAAATGCGGACACTCTCAAGCTTCCCCTCTTTGAGGTCTTTATAGAACTGCGTACTGGTGTAGGCATCATCCGCCGTGGCAAGGCGGTCCGAAAAATAGCCTGAGATCATATAGATCAAAGCCAGCAACAGGATGATGGCTATGAGATTTCTGTAACTTCTGTTCAACGATATCTCCTCTCTCTGAATATGAAGCATCTATGACAATGCTTTTACGCGGAATGTCTTATTATTTTTCCGGGAGACTCTCCCCTGATCCGTCCTCATCTTCCAGCTCCACAACGCCGATATAGGGCAGGTTCCGGTATTTCTGTGCATAATCCAGGCCGTAGCCCACCACAAATTCATCCGGGATATCAAAGCCGAGATAAGAAATCTCCACTTCCTTCTCCCTCCGGTCAGGCTTGTTGAGCAGGGCGCATAATCTGAGGCTCCTGGGCAGACGCTGTCTGAGGAGGGGAATGAGGTAGTAGAGCGTATTGCCCGTATCGATGATATCCTCCACGATCAGAACCTCTTTGTTCTCCAGACTCTCATCCAGGTCCTTTTTGATCCGTACAATGCCGGAACTTTTTGTACCGTTCTCATAGCTGGATACCTGCATGAAATCCACCGACACCGGTATGGTCAGCCTCTTGGCAAGCTCACAGGCGAAAAAGGCTCCCCCTTTCAGGATACAGATAAGATGTACCTGTTTTCCCGCGTAATCCCTGCTGATCTGGTCTCCCAGCTCCTGGATTCTTTCATTCACTTTCTCTTCCGGTATCAGCACGCTGATCTTTTCACCCATGTTTCTCTCCTTCCAGATTCTCCGTATAAATTACGCGGAGCACTCTCTGCCCGGGACCGGAGACCTTGCAGGCCTCGCTGGTCCTTCCGCCGGTTACCCATAAAATATGATGGCCTTCAGCCAGCAGGATAATGTGATCCCGCCGGGCTGAAGGGATCTTCTCATCGATAAAATACCTTCTCAGCAGCTTCTTTCTGCCGGAACGGTCCATGATAAGATAGTCCCCCTCCTGCCTGGTCCGAAGCAGAAGCTTATCTTTAATCTTATCATAAGAAAAGTATTTCACACAATCCCTTTTGAGATTTTCTCCCGGGGACAGAAAAAGCAGCCTGAACCGATAACTGCCTCCTCCGGCAGTGAGGGAGAACTCCTCGCCCTCCTCCAGCTTTTCCCGGGGAACAGGGATAGCCCGCCCTGTCCCGGTCCCGTTTCTCCAATGCCTTTCGGGTTCTTCCTCCTGCCCCTGTCTGATGACCGACAGAGAGTCTTCCCCCCGGACAGCCTGAAGGCCATGAGGAAGATCGATACGTCTTCCTGCTGCTTTATTCGCCAGGGAGGAAACCAGCTCCACGTGAAGGGCTGAGACATCTTTCCTCTTTTCTCCCGCATCAAAAAGCATTCTCCGGATCAGAGCCTTCTGTTCAAAGGCGGAGCATGACCTGAAAAAATCCAGGCTGACTCCGGTCCCCTTTTCAAAAGAAAGAACATGCTCGTCATAGAGTCGGTCCATCAAGGCTCCCACATACTCATTCTGTTCCCTGAGCTGCCCGGCAAGACAGGCCATATGCCGGACTGCCTGTCCGTTTATCTTTTCCATCTCGGGAAGGATATTCAGCCGGATGTGGTTCCGGCTGTAGTCCGTCTGCATGTTGCTGGTATCTTCGACATAATCCTGGTCCAGCAGCCGGAGTCCGGAAATGATCTCTTCCTTCTCCAGACAGAGCAAAGGACGGATCGTTTTTCCTCTTACGGGGAGCATGCCGGACAGGCCCTCCGGGCCCGTGCCCCGGATCATCCTGAACAGCATGGTCTCCGCCTGATCGCCGGCATGGTGGGCAAACGCGATCCTGTCGCATCCCGTCTTTCCTGCATAGTCCGCCATCAGGCGGCGGCGGACCATCCTGCCCGCTTCCTCCACAGAGCATTTGTGCCTCCCGGCAAAAAGAGAGATGTCTTCCCGGCAGATCAGGCAGGGAAGATTCCATTTCTGACAAAATGACCGGACGAAGTCCTCGTCCCTCCGGGACTCCTCTCCCCGCAGAAGGTGATTCAGGTGAAAGATATGAAGGCTGATGATCCCTCTCCGGACAAGTTCCAGAAGATACCTGGCCAGGAACACGGAATCCGGTCCTCCGGATAATCCCAGAAGCACTCTGTCCCCCTGGCGGATCATCTGATGTTTTTTCACATAGGCATCAACCTTTTCCCACATGACTCTCCTCTCCTCTGCCGGAAGAATTCTTTTCCGGTATAAGGCAGTATACTGTTCTCGAAAAAAAGAAAAACCGCAGATAAGATCTGCGGTTAAAAAAGCAGTAGCGGGAACTGGATTCGAACCAGCGACACTACGGGTATGAACCGTATGCTCTAGCCAACTGAGCTATCCCGCCGCACTCACG
>CACZOS010000113.1 GCA_902782815.1 uncultured Lachnospiraceae bacterium
CATCCGGTGCCTTCTCGGGGGTGACGGACATCATGAGGATATGCTCGTAATTGGGCGCCAGACCGGGATCCTCCAGCTCCTGGCCTTCATGGCTGACATGCCAGAGGTTGCGGTCACGGCTGTAGCTGCTGTCCGCGGCGAAGGGAAGGTCGATCCCATGTTTTTTACAGTAGGCGATCTCGGATTCCCGGGAATCCAGAGTCCAGTTTTTATCACGCCAGGGGGCGATGATCCTTAAGTCAGGTGCCAGGGCTTTGATGGAAAGTTCGAAACGGATCTGGTCATTCCCTTTTCCGGTGGCTCCGTGACAAATGGCGCTGGCTCCCTCTTTTCTGGCGATCTCCACCAGTTTTTTCGCTATGCCCGGACGGGCCATGGAGGTACCCAGGAGATATTTGTTCTCATACACCGCGCCTGCCTGGACGCAGGGCATGATATAGTCTTCACAGAACTCGTCCACGATATCTTCGATGTAGAGCTTGGAGGCTCCGGAATATCTGGCCCTCTCGTCAAGACCGTCAAGTTCTTCTCCCTGTCCGCAGTCCACACAGCAGCAGATCACCTCATAGTCATAGGTTTCTATGAGCCACGGGATGATGGTGGTTGTATCCAGACCTCCGGAATATGCCAGTACCACTTTTTCTTTACTCATAAATCAATCCTCCTGGAAATATTTCTTTATCATTTTTATCTTTAATTATAAAGACGCCTGATTGTTATACTATACGTCATTCTTGTTCATTATGCAAGGGGTTTTTCTGAAAATATGAATAAATATTAATTTATACTTGCCATTTATGGAATATATATGTATAATAAACCAAATTAAACGTATAAATATACATAATTGATGATCCGGAAAATACCTTTTCCGGAAATATATAGAATAAGGAAAGGAAAGAGAAGATGATCAGAGTGGGAATCATCGGTTCCACGGGTTATGCCGGACAGGAACTGGTCAGATTATTATTAGGACATAAGGAGGCGGAGATAAAGTGGTTTGGTTCCAGATCCTATGTGGATCAGCCCTATGCCTCCGTCTTTCAGAATATGTTTCAGCTGGTGCCGGACATCTGTAAAGGGGAAGATCTGGAGAAGCTCTGCGAGGAGGTGGATGTGGTCTTCACCGCCACACCCCAGGGACTCTGTGCTTCCATGATCTCCGAGGAAGTTCTTTCCAGGGTGAAGGTGATCGATCTCAGTGCGGATTTCCGGATCAAAGATGTGGAGATCTATGAAGAATGGTACGGTATAGAGCATAAAAGTCCTTCCTTTATAGAGGAAGCGGTTTACGGCCTCTGTGAATTCAACCGGGAGAAGATCAGAAAAGCCAGGCTGGTGGCCAACCCGGGATGCTATCCCACCTGTTCTTTCCTCTCCATTTATCCCCTGGCCAAGGCAGGACTTCTGGAGATGAAATCGCTGATCATCGATGCCAAATCCGGTACTTCCGGAGCAGGCAGGGGAACCAAGCTTGCAAACCTTTTCTGTGAAGTCAACGAGAGTATCAAGGCATACGGTGTGGCCGTCCACCGTCACACTCCGGAGATTGAAGAGCAGTTATCCTACGCCTCAGGTCAGCAGGCTCTGGTGAATTTTACCCCTCATCTTGTTCCCATGAACCGGGGTATTCTGGTTACCGCCTACGGCAATCTGACCGGAGAGGTGACGGAGAAAGAAATACGCCGCCTGTATGAAGAAGCCTACGCTGAGGAGAATTTTGTACGATTCCTGCCCGCCGGCCTTTGTCCGGAGACACGCTGGGTGGAGGGGAGCAACTATGTGGATGTGAATATAAAACATGATCCCCGGACCAACCGGGTCATCATGATGGGAGCCATGGATAATCTGGTCAAGGGAGCTGCCGGCCAGGCAGTTCAGAACATGAACCTGATGTTCGGCCTCCCTGAAAACACCGGCCTGATGATGCCGCCGGTGTTCCCCTGAACCGGGAAAGAGACTTGAGTATTAAGAAATGACCGTGAAAAACAAGATAGATAAAGGAGAGTTTATGAACAGGATCGAGGGAGGAGTCACCGCTCCTTCAGGATTTAAGGCAGCCGGTATCCGTGCAGGGATAAAACCGGGTTCGGAGAAAAAAGATATGGCCATGATCTGGTCGGAGTGTCCTGCAGTCTGTGCCGGTACCTTCACCAAAAACATCGTCAAGGCCGCTCCCGTATTCTGGGATAAAAAGATCGTGGATGAAGAAGAAAAGGCTCGGGCCATCATTATCAACAGCGGGATCGCCAATGCGTGTACGGGTAAAACGGGGCTTGACAACTGCCGCAGGGAGGCCGAATGTGCGGCTGAACTGACAGGAATAAGCCCGGAGAGCGTGCTCGTGGCTTCCACAGGGGTGATCGGGGCTCAGCTGAATATGGAGATCATCAGAAAAGGGATCGGTATGCTGGTGCCTGCCCTTGAAGAAACGACGGAGGCTGCAGAACGGGCAGCGGAAGCCATCCTGACCACGGATACCCATAAAAAAGAGATCGCCATGACCTGTCAGGTGGAGGGAAAGACCGTTACCATCGGAGGAATGTGCAAGGGGGCCGGAATGATCCATCCCAATATGGGAACCATGCTGGCTTTTCTCACCACCGACGCGGCGGTGGAGAAAACTGTCCTTCAGAAACTTCTGCTGGCAGGGGTGGAGGACAGCTTTAACATGGTTTCCGTGGATGGAGACACCTCCACCAATGACAGCTGCCTGATTCTCGCCAACGGTATGGCGGGAAACGATCCTCTGACTGAACAGAGTAAGGACTTTCCCGCCTTCAGGGAAACCCTTTTTGCCGTTCTGGAATACCTGGCAAAACAGATCGCCGGCGACGGTGAGGGCTGCACCAGACTCTTCGAGGTGGTCTGCCGGGGCGCGGCCACAAGGCAGGACGCCCGGACCATTTCCAAAGCCGTGGTCTGTTCATCCCTGACCAAGGCAGCCGTATTCGGAAAGGATGCCAACTGGGGAAGGATCCTCTGCGCCATGGGCTACAGCGGTGCGGTTTTTGATCCGGATCTGGTGGATATCATC
>CACZOS010000114.1 GCA_902782815.1 uncultured Lachnospiraceae bacterium
AAGATGCCCATGATGGCAGTATATTCCTACTATGCCTACAATCATTTTTACAATGATTCCACCTTTGTGGTCCGCCCTCCCCGGGAAGACTATTCCACTGCCGAAAACATCCTCTATATGTTAAGGGAGGACGGCAAGTTTACCAAACTTGAGGCCATGGTCCTGGATATAGCCCTTGTGCTTCATGCGGACCACGGCGGAGGTAACAACTCTACCTTCACCAACCATGTGGTTACCACCTCCGGAACAGACACCTATTCTTCCGTGGCGGCTTCCATGTCCTCCCTGAAAGGCCCCCGGCACGGTGGAGCCAATCTTAAGGTCATGCAGATGTTTGATGACATCAAAGCTCACTGTCCGGATTACACAGACAAAAAGGCTCTTTCCGACTATCTGACAAAGATCATGGAGGGGGAGGCCTTTGACCGGAGCGGCCTGATCTATGGTATGGGTCATGCCGTATATACTCTATCAGATCCCCGGGAGGTTATCCTGAAACAGGCAGCCAAACGTCTGTCCGTCGAACTGGGATGTGAGGAGGAATTTCTTCTCTACGACCGGGTGGAGACGATATCCAAAAACCTCATTACAAAAAAACGTCATCTTTTCAAACCCATCTGCGCCAACGTGGACTTCTACAGCGGGTTCGTCTATTCCATTCTGGGCATTCCCAGAGCCCTTTATACGCCGATCTTCGCCATATCCCGTATAGCCGGATGGAGCGCTCACCGGCTGGAAGAACTGATCAACAACGGAAAGATCATCCGACCGGCATACCGCTATATCGGTCACCATGTACCCTATGTTTCCCTGGATGACCGCAAATAATCCTTTAAAAAAGAAGTAGTTATTTATATTTGATATTTATATAAATAACTACTTCTTTTTTTATTTTCTTCTATTCTTTTCAAGCCTGTATAGAAAAAAAGTCCATAAGAAAACAGGCAACAGACTCTTCTTTACTTGGTCCGATAATAAGATCAGCGGCCCTTTACATCTTTCCGATGCATTATCTACCGCGATACCGAGACCGGCCATGTCCAGCATTTCACTGTCATTATCTCCGTCACCAAAGGCAATCACCTGATCAGGTCCGAAGCCCAGCCGGCCGGCCAGTTCTTTTATTCCTCTGTGTTTACCCGACAGAGTGTGGGAGATTTCTATCAGATGGGGAACACTGGTGGTCAGGTAAATACCGGGGAACTTTCCTTTTATCATTTCCGATACTTTATCTCTTGCAGGCGGAGGCAGGATTACATCCAAAGCCTCCAGGCGGTTCCTGTTTTCCCGGATAAAGTCCCGGATGTCCGGCACAGGCATTCTGGTACTCTGAACATATCTTTTCTCGATCTCCCCCGGGATGCCGAAATCAGCAGGTTCATCAAAATAGGCCTGTGAAGTATAAGCCTGTCCTTCCACAAAACACTCGAAAGTTACCGGTTCTCTCCTCTCCTGCAGAAAAGCCAGGAGTGCCCCGGCAAAATCTTCTCTGAGACAATGACGGATGATGGCTTTATTTTCTGACAAGTCATATACGGCTGCCCCGTTGGATACCACCACATAGCGGATACCGGGAAAAGAGGTGACGGATTCAGGCAGGGAACAGAATGATCTTCCCGTGCAGGGAATTACCTCTATACCTCTCTCCATCAGAGTCCGGAGGCAGAACCCGGTTTTTTCGGAAATGGATTTGTCCGGCATGAGCAAAGTATGGTCCAGGTCGGAACAGATTGCCCGGAATCCTTTGTTCTCCACAACTGTCACCCCTGAGAATACCGGGAAAGAAAGCTCTTGGTCCTTTCCTGCCGGGGATTCTCGATCAGCTGGCGGGCAGGGCCCTGCTCGACGATCACTCCGTCATCCATAAAGATAATCTCGTCTGCCACGTCCCTGGCAAAGGCCATCTCATGGGTAACAATGATCATGGTGGTCTTTTTTTCCGCCAATCCCCGGATAACTCTTAAAACCTCACCGGTAAGCTCGGGGTCCAAAGCCGAGGTGGGTTCATCAAAACACAGAATGTCCGGCTGCAGGGCCAAGGCCCTGGCTATGGCAACCCGCTGCTGCTGTCCTCCTGACAGCTGGTGGGGATAATGTCCTGCCCGGTCGGAAAGACCCATCTGGTCAAGCAGTTCCATTCCCCTTTGTTCGATTCTGGAAAACACCTCTCTTTTATTTGCCTTGGTCTCCGGTCTCTTTAAAGCGGAAAGCTTTTCCGCCAGAGTGACATTGCCCAGGGCAGTATACTGGGGGAAAAGATTAAATGCCTGAAATACCATGCCGAAATGAAGGCGTTTTTTCAGCAGGTTGCGGTCGTTTAAGACCGTCTCCCCTGCCTTGAAGAGAGTTTCTCCCTTGACAATAATTTCACCACGGTCCGCAGTTTCCAGAAAGTTCAGACACCGCAGGAGGGTGGTCTTGCCCGAGCCGGAGGAGCCGATGATGGAAAGGGCATGCCCCTGCTCAAGGGAAAAGCTGACATCCTTCAGTACTTTTGTGTGTCCGAAGCTCTTTTCAATATGATTCACTTCAAGAATTGCCATCTTTTCACCTCCTAACGGAAATAATCCAGTTTTTTCTCAATGGCATTAAAGATAAGCGTCAGTATGCCCACAAACAGAAGATAAAAAACACCCGTATAGAAAAGGGGCCAGGTGATACCGGAGGACTTCATAAAGGAATACCCGGAGAATGTCAGTTCGTAAGCCGCGATGATCCTGGCCAGGGAAGTATCTTTTACCAGGGTGATGATCTCATTTGACATGGGCGGAACGATCCGTTTGATCATCTGAAGAAGAGTGATATTCCAGAATATCTCCCACTTCGACATACCCAGCACCTGCCCTGCCTCTCTCTGCCCGACGGGGACACCCTCGATTCCTCCCCGGAAAATGACCGAAAAATAGCAGGCGTAATTAATGGTGAACGCCACCACCGTTGCCGTGATTCTTCCGGCCTCATTTCCTCTCCAGATATTATGACCCAGCCAAAGCCCCGGTCCGTAAAAGATGATGATCAGCTGAAGCATCAGAGGAGTTCCCCGGATGATCCATACAAAGATCTCGATGATATAACGGACAGGTTTCCATTTGCTCCTGGAAAGGATACCCAGCAGCAGTCCGATGGGCAGGGCGAAAAGCAATGTGAGGATGAAAATACGGAAGGTAGTCCAGAGTCCTCCCAGCAATTGATAGGTAACACTCCAAAACATAGCAGTTCTCCTTAAAAAAGAAAGGCTGTCGCTTCCCTGGGAAATTCCTGCGCAGCGACAGCCTAAATCATCAGTTTCTATGAATCAGATCAAAAATACAAGTCAGTATAAACAAAACATCCGGTATTCCGGGTGCCGGGTCCTTACTCGGCGGGGACTACGACAACCTGTGCGTTATTGCAGTAGGGGTTGGAACAGGACATGGCGGAAGTAACCTCATCAGTAAGAGTCATACCGTTCCATACAACGTCGATGTTCTTGGAATCCAGTTCCATGATCTTGTTATCCCAGTCGATCTCCACGAACTCCACTTCAACACCCAGCTCTTCGCCGACAATCTTGGCCATATCGGCATCAAAACCGATCCATTCACCTTTGTCATCCTTGTAATCCATGGGGGCAAAATCAGTGATTCCCACTACCAGTTTGCCCTTTGCCTTGATGGCTTCCACATCGCTGTCGGACCCGGATGCTTCATAAGTGCATTCCGGCTGATCAACCAATGCTTCCTGCACACCGTACTGGGTAGCGATCTCCTGCAGTGTACCGTCAGAAAAAGTGGTATAGAGAACCTGGTTGATAAAGGAAGCGAGATCGGAACCTTTACGGCAGCCGACACCGTATTCTTCGGTGGTCAGCTCATCGGTGTGGACGAGATCCGGATAACTTGTTCCCTCTCCGATCATGGCACCGGCCATGAGAAGGTCGATGATGGCTGCATCCGATGTGCCGGACTGTACTTCCATCAGGGCGTCTGCCTGTGATGCCACTTCATTGACCTCAAAGCCATTCTCTTCAGCTGCTGCGGCACCGGCGGAACCGGCCTCAACTGCGTAGACCATGGAAGAGTCGGAAGCTGCTTCGGTGGAGGGTTCTGCCTTCTGACCCGAGCCACATCCGGTGAGGGCAAGGCCCAGGATCATAAACCCGCTTAATAAAACTGCCAATCTTTTTTTCATGGTTTCCTCCTGTAAAATAATACTCTGTTTTAAAGCAATTTGCTTCTGTTATAGTATCATATTAGCACAGTAAAGTAAAGAAGAAATGCCCTTAAATATTGATGATGGCATCCCTGGCCTCCCGCAGAGCATCGATGGCTCTTCTGGCCTTTCTGGCATCCCCGATCACATACTGCTCTTTCGCCAGACCTTCCGAGAATGGCTGGAAAGCTCTGGATCCCAGAGCCAGGACCACGGAATCAAATCCCCGCAGATCAAGGTTTTTCGTCCGCACACCATCCGCAAAGATCTCCTCCACCGGCTCGGACACATAGGTCTCCACCCCGTTTTCCGCAAAGCTTCTGAGGAGATAGATCCTGTGCTCACCGATAATGTCCTCGGCGATTACATCCTTGGCTTCCACAACGGAAACCCGGAATCCGCGTTCGGCCAGGAAATCCGCTGTCTCGCAGCCAACAAGGCCCGCTCCGATGACCAGAACCTTTTTTCCGCATTGCTTCCGCCCATCCAGCACATCCACGGCATCGATGGTGTTTTCGATACCGGTGATAGGCGGGCGAAGGGGTGTCGCTCCGGTGGCGATCACCAGAACATCCGGCTTTTCCCGGTGGATAAGTTCTTCCGTCACTTCCGTATTCCTGTGGATCCTGACTTTATATTTATCGCAAAGAACGATGAAACTGCGGAGGGCTGAGGTGATGTCACCCTTTCCGGGAGGAACGGCAGCCAGCCTCATCTGGCCTCCCAGCACATCCTGTTTCTCGTAAAGATCCACTTCATGTCCCTTGCGGGCCAGCTGCCAGGCAGTGAATAAGCCTCCGATCCCCCCGCCTGCGATCATGACCTTCTTTGGATTATCGGTCCTGTCGTCAAGATGGCTTTCATAGCCCACAAAAGGATTGACCAGACACTCGATGGGCTGGCCCACAAACATATTTCCCACACATCCCTGGAGACAGCCTATACAGGGTGTGATTTCCTGGAAACGATTCCCGGCTGCCTTGTTCGGGAAATGGGGATCCGCGATGGACTGCCTTCCCATGGCGATCATATCCGCATATCCTTTTTTGATCACCAGTTCCGGAAGGAAGGGATCATTGTACCGTCCCACCGTGATCACCGGGATATCCACCACATCCTTGATCTTCTTCACATGATCAAGATTAAATCCCTGATGGATACAGGAAGGTGCCCACATATACTCATCCTTAAGATGTATACTCCTGGATACATCAATGGCATCAATACCGGCCTCCTCCAGCCAGGCGGCAATTGCCTGAGCATCCTCGACAGTGATCCCGCCCAGAGTCTCATCGCTGCTGTTTATCCTGGCAAGGAGGGCAATATTATGGCCTACCTTGCTCCGGATATTGTCGATGATCAGCCTGGGGAGGCGCATCCTGTTTTCAAAGCATCCGCCAAATTCATCGAGGCGTTTATTGGTCTGGGGGGAAATGAAACTGGAAACCAGATAACCATGGGCCATGTGAATCTCCACAGCATCCACCCCTGCTTTCTTTGCTCTGACTGCCGCGTCGCCGTAGAGCTCCACCAGGTCGTAGATCTGTTCTCTTGTCATCTCCAGAGGAATATCCTTATTGCAGGAAGCCTGCACCCTGGAGGCGGATTTGAGGGGATGACCTGCTGCTTTGGCGCTTCCCTCCGGCCCTGCCTGCTGAAGCTGGACCATAATCTTTGCCCCGTATGTATGACAGGCATCCGCAGTACGCCTCAGGGCATCGATCTGGCTGTCATCGAACAGACAGTGTTTTCTGGGCCCTCCCTTGGCTGTGGGGTCTATAACAGTGGCCTCCACGGTGATCAGGCCGAAGCCTCCTTTGGCTCTCTCACGGTAATAAGCCAGGGACCGGTCACTCAGCTCCCCTGAGGCAATGGCATAGTTGTTGGACATGGGCGGAACCATGTAACGGTTGTTGACGGTCATGGGACCGATCTTTAACGGCTGATACATATACTTCATCACGTGTCTCCTTATCTTTTTATGTAATTTAAATCTTTATATGTAATCATATTATAAAATATCCTGTCGCAATTATCCAGCTGTTTATGGGTTTCTTCTCCCGGGAAAACTGACTTTTTTATTAAGGAAACTTTACCAATTCCCGCAGGAACTTGTACTTCCCAGGCAGTTATTGTATATTGGATAAAGATGGAGGTGCAATGCTTATGAAGAAAAAACTCATTCTTTTCATGCTCTGCCTGGCTCTTATTCTGAACGGATGCCGGGCTGTATCCCTGAACAGCCCCGGTTCCCAGTCCGCCAAGGAGGAGGCCGGCTTTGAAGGATCATACGGGTCCGCGGACTACGAAGTCAATTCCTATGACGATATAAGTGCCGGTGAAAAGGGCGATGAAGCAGAGACAGGGGCTGAAGACCCGGGATCCGGCTCCACAGAGGAAGTATCCCGGGCGGATGCCCAGACTGCCGCACCGGAACCGGAAACCGGAGCAACAGATAACCAGAAGCTGGTCTATACCTGTGATATGGAGATGGAGACCCTGGAATATGAAACAACTATAAAATCCATCAAGGAGACCATCACCAAATACAGTGGAATCACGGAAAGAGAGGACCAGACTGACACTGACTCCTACTGGTACAACGAAAACAGCAAGCATCGGGGTACCATGAGATGTTACCTGGTCATCCGTATCCCGTCTGCTAATTATCAGTCTTTCCTGGAAGAGCTGAGCGGAAACGGAAAGATCATCAGCAAAAACATGAAAGTGGATAATATCACCAAACGATACACGGAGGTCCAGACCACCATTAAATCCCTTCAGATCCAGGAAAAGAGACTCCTGGACATGATGGAGAAGGCCGCCAGCGTAAACGATATGATCACTGTGGAATCCAGACTGACAGAGGTGCAGAACGAACTCGCCCAGTACAAGAACTCTCTGGCCGGCATGGATACCGATGTGAAATATTCCACTATCAACCTGACCGTGAGTGAGGTTGTCAAATATGAGGCGAAACAGGAGACATTCATGGAGCGTCTGAACTCCACCCTGGACAGATCGGGAGAACTCTTCCTCTCTTTCCTGGAAAGTGCATTATTTGCCGTCATCCTTTTCGGACCCA
>CACZOS010000115.1 GCA_902782815.1 uncultured Lachnospiraceae bacterium
AAGGAAGAGACAGATTTTCTAAAGGATTTTTTGTACGAAGCAATATTTATCCCACCGGGAATAGAGCCCCCTCCAAAGGATATTATTGATAATCCGGAATTACGTTTATATATCGATGATTTCGGAAGTAAAACAGGAGATAACTGTCTGGTGGCAGAAACCGGCGGAAAAGTTGTCGGTGCTGTCTGGACCCGCATAATGAATGATTATGGGCATGTGGACGATTACACTCCTTCATTGGCAATTTCACTGTATAAGGAATACCGGGGACAGGGCATAGGATCCGAGCTTATGACGAGGATGCTTGAACGGTTAAAAGAACAGGGATACGAACGTGTATCCCTGTCGGTCCATAAAGCCAATTATGCTGTGAGAATGTATGAAAAGCTGGGGTTCAGAACTGTTGAGGAGAATCCCGAAGAATTGATTATGGTGTGTAAGTTATAATGAATATAGGCAGATCCTTATCGAATTGAGAATCGGTAAGGAACTGCCTTTTTATCAATTATCCTTTCCAAATGTAATATCCACAACGGTAACTTCGCTGTCTGTTCCCACTCTGATGGGCGGACCGTAATAGCCCACACCTGCGGTAACGATTGTGTCTATGCCATGAAGTTTTTTCAGGCCGTAAGCGTTCTCATTAAAGAAGGGAATAATAAGATTCCCGGGAACGATCTGGCCGTTATGGGTATGCCCGCAGAATACGGCATCCGCACCATTTTCCGCAAGAGCCTTGAATTCGACAGGCTCATGCTCCAGTACAAGCACAGGTTTGGTCTGATCAACCGTGCTCAGTAAAGCCTTTGCATCCATTCGGTTGCTGGTTCCGTCACCCGCTTTTTCTCCATCTACACGCCCTGATAATACAATCTCTCCGTCAGCGATCTCGACGTTTTCGTCATATAAGATTTTAAATCCGCAGTCATCGAAAAACTGTTCCATTTCAGAGGTCCGGAAGGCATCGGAAACCGGTGATATGGCAAAACCGATAAAAAGATTCTCATCCACGTCATGATTGCCGCTTACCGCATATACCCCATACCTGGCTTTCATTTTACTTAATGCATCACTGTATTTTTCGGGATTTCGCAGCCCACCGTAATTGCTTGTGAAAATATCTCCTGCGATCAGGACCAGATCGGGATTCACGGAATTTACTTTTTCGACCATTTTCCTGGTCAGTTTCACGTCCGAATTGACACTGAGATGGAGGTCTGCGATCAATGCAACTTTCAGTTCTTTTGTGTTCTTCGTCTCCTTGTCTATGTTGATCTCATAATTAACGATCCTGGGATCCTGAGCATGTATAAGTCCGTATGCACTGATGATCACTGCCAGTACAAAGGCAACATTAAATGCCTGTCCAAGGGCTCGCCATTCTTTATCTTTTCTGATTTTGGAAAAACCGAGAATGATTATGGTATCAAAGACGACGAATGCTGAATAGAACATGAAGAAACCAAGCCACAGGTTTCCGAATCCCATACACCAGTATTTAAAAGAAGACTTGGGAAGAAAGGCACCCAGTACCGGTATTACCGCCAGAATCCCGTATATGAATATCCTCAGGATTCTTGTCTTTTTTCCTATAGTCTTATAAAAACGGTTTTTTTGGATGACGTACTCCGTGAGAACGGACACGCCGATCTGAACAAGTACATATAAAAGCAGAAATATCTTTCCTAACATTGATGAACTCCTTTATGTTATAAATGTAGCTTTATACATTATAACAATATTGACGGGAAATGGAAATTGCATTATTATAATGCTTTGGACAGACAAATATGATGGAAGGATGAGTGAACCTATGCCGGAAACTAAACATGTCGTGGCGGCTCTGATCCGAAAGGGAGACCGTATTTTTGCCACCCAGAGAGGATACGGAGAGATTAAGGGCGGCTGGGAATTTCCCGGGGGAAAGCTGCTGGAGGGAGAAACTTCCCGCCAGGCACTGGTAAGAGAAATCCGGGAGGAACTGGCTGTTGAGATCTCCGTAGGAAGACTCTATGAAGTGATCGATTATGATTATCCTGATTTTCATCTCCATATGGAGTGCTTCTTCTGTACTCTTATCCGGGGGGAAATCGAACTCAAAGAGCATATGGATGCCCGCTGGCTGACCCGGGAAGAACTCGATGGTGTGGACTGGCTGCCCGCTGATCTTACCCTGATCGACAGACTGAAAAGGGAAGGATTTGCCATCCGTAATCTGATCTTTGATGTGGGACATGTACTTCTCCAGTACCGCTGGGTAGAGATGTTCATGGACTACGGCCTGTCCGAGAAGGACAGCCGCCGGATCGGGGAGGAAATGTTTTCCAATCCCATCTGGACCGATAAATTCGACCGGGGCATCTGGAGTCCGGAACGGATGGTGGAAGAATATGCCGGCTACCTTCCGGCAGAGGATGTCACTTATATAAAGAAGTTCATGATCGATGCCAAAATGATGCGGGGTGAGGACCGCACGGAGATCTGGGAAGCGATCCGTCTGCTTAAGGAGAAGGGGTACCGAACGTATATCCTGTCCAACTATTCGGAGTATCTCTTTAAACTCCATACGGACGGTGCGCCTTTTATGGACTTTATGGATGGAGTGGTGGTCTCTTATGAACCCAAGGTGATCAAACCGGAGAGGGAGATCTACGACTACCTCATGGACAAGTATGATCTCAGGTTCGAGGAGTGCATTTTCTTTGATGACCGTCTGGAGAACATTGAGAAGGGGCATGAACTGGGTATGGACGGCGTCTGGGTAACTTCCCGGAAGATGCTGGCGGACACCCTGGAATCCCTTCTGGTTTCCTGTGAGAACAGTCAGCCTATAATGAAAGAAAAACAATAATATTATGATACAAGGAGAGTAAACAAGATGGTAACCGTTGCATATGTTGGTTTTGGTGTGAGTGTCAGAGAATATCATATCCCCTATGTGGAAAACAGGGACGATATCAGGGTGAAGTATGTGTATCGCAGGGAGGAAGACATTCCTCAGTTTGCGGAGTACGAACCATTTTATCCGGAAATTATCTTCACCACGGATTTTGATGCTGTTCTGGCGGATGATGAAGTGAATCTGGTGGTGGTCAATACACCTGACCAGTTCCATGTTCCCTACGCAAAACAGATTCTTAACGCGGGAAAACATGCCCTGATCGAGAAACCCTTTGCGCCTACCGCATCAGAGGCCAGGGAGGTCTTTGCTCTTGCAAAAGAAAAAGGGTTGGTCTGCATGCCTAACCAGAACCGACGTTTTGACGCCGATTTCCTGGCGTTAAAAGAAGTGATCAACAGCGGTAAGGTGGGGGATATCGTCAAACTGGAAAGCCATTATGATTATTTTAAGACCAACGGCTGGTACGACCATCTCGGTACCCTTTATAATCTGGGTGTGCACACCACAGACCAGGTGATCAGTCTCTTCGGGATTCCGGAGAAGACATATTTTGATGTCCGCAGCATCCATCATCCCGGCATCGGAGATGATTATTATGACCTGGAGTTCTATTATGGCAACATGAAGGCGACGGTTAATACCAGCATGTGTGTTTCCATCGATTATCCCAGGTTCACTCTTCATGGAACAAAGGGAAGCTTTACTTTGCCTCCTGTAGTCCACAATTCCGGTAAAAAGAAAGTGGTTGGCCGTCATCAGATCAGCATGGCTCCTGCATCAGAGGACCGCTGGGGGACTCTGGTCTACCACAATGAGAAGGGTGAAACCGTAACCGAAAAGGTGCCGGTTGACTGTGCTCATTATGAGAGAGTATACGATAACCTGGTGGATGCCATCGAGCACGGTGCTGAAAAATGCATTAAGGACGAGGAAGTGATCTGTGTCCTTGAGATGCTGGAAGCAGCTACCGAAGTGGCAAAATCTCATAAATAAAACAGTAGATACAGATAATCGGGAGTGAAAAATGAAGGAAATAAGATTAGGAACCATAGGATCCGGAGCCATCGTCCGCTCCATCCTGGACAATGTGAAACTCACTGAGGGAATCAGACCGGAGGCAGTTTATTCCAGAACGGAAGAAAAGGGACGCAGTCTTGCCTCCGATTACGGAGTGGACAAGGTGTATACTTCTCTGGAAGAACTGTTTGCGGATGAAGCGGTCAACTTTATCTATGTGGCCTCCCCCAACAGTCTTCATTATCCCCACACCAAAGCTGCCCTTCTGGCCGGTAAGAATGTCATCTGCGAGAAACCCTTTGCCACCACGAAAGAGAGAGCAGAAGAACTGATAAATCTGGCAAAGGAGAAGAATCTTTATCTGGTGGATGCCACACCCACTTTCTTCCTTCCCAATCTTCAGATTCTGAAGGACCAGCTGGTCAAAGTCGGGAAGATCAAACTGGTGATGGGCAATTACAGCCAGTATTCCAGCAGGTACGATGCACTGCTGGCCGGTCAGGTGCCGAATGTTTTCAGCCCGGATTACGCAGGCGGCTGCCTGATGGATATCAGCTATTATAATGTATATCTGAACGTGGCGCTTTTCGGAATACCGGAATCAGCGGATTATGTCCCGAATATCTATAAAGACCTGGTGGATACCTCCGGTGTGATCACGATGAAATATCCGGGTTTTGTCAGCACCCAGGCAGGCGCCAAAGATACCTGGGGTGTGAATTATTTCCAGATCGAAGGAGAAAAAGGATACATTTACATCAAAGACGGCAGCAACGGGATCGCTGAAGTACGTGTGGTGACCAAAGACTCCGATGAGACCTTCAATCTCCAGCCCAACCCGGACAGGTGGTTCTATGAGGTACAGGAGATGACCAAGATGATCCTTGACGGTGATCGGGAAAAGATGGAGAGAGGATTGGAAACCATGCTTTCCGTCATTGAAATAATCGAAGGTTCCAGAAAGAAAGCAGGAATCCTGTTCTCCGATGAGAGATAAAAGAAAAAGGCAAATACCATAAGAAAAATGATTCATAACCCTCTTTACCTGCGGTTTACGTGGTAAAGAGGGTTCTTTTTTTGCTCTTCCTCTTTCTTTATCGACATCAGGCATCATACAAAATGAAAAATAATAAATTGATTTGAAAATAGTTTTCATTAATTCGTCAAATTATTTCAACTATAATTGGAAGAAAAGCAAGGGAAGCAGAGGATAAATCCTTATAATGATGAATTATTTTGGATAAATTGTATAATAATCGGGATAATAATTATTTATAATGACAAAAATAATCATTTTACTTAAAAATAGTTGACAATAAATGAAAATTAAAGTAAGATTATATCAAAAGAAAGCAAAAACTTTCATGAAACGAAATTACAACACTTAATGAGGAGATTACTTATGAATTACGCCGGAAGATTTAACTCCTTTATTTTTAAAGGACAGAATGTGTACGACGCCATCGAAGCCTACAAGCAGATGGACGGGATCACACATCTGGAATTCAACTATCCGGAACATATCGCAGGATATGATCTGGAGGAATTGAAAGCAGCCATCGCACCTCTTAAGGTAAACGGTTTTGCAGTACGTTGGAGAAAGGATTTCCTGGACGGAAACTTCACCAATCAGAATGAGGAACTGAGACAGAGAGCGATCCGGATGACCAAGGATGCATGTGACATCTGCAGGGATCTCGGCGGCAGCGTTATCACCCTCTGGTTTGAGAACGACGGTTTTGATTATCCTTTCCAGATTGATTACGAACTGGATTGGAGCAAACTGGTGGCGGCAATCCAGGAAGTCTGTGATTACGCACCGGACATGAAAA
>CACZOS010000116.1 GCA_902782815.1 uncultured Lachnospiraceae bacterium
CAGCGCTACGTCGACCTCATCATGAATGACACCTCCCGCGACGTCTTCATGAAGCGCTCAAAGATCCTCCACGAGATCCGCAGCTTCCTTGCCGACCGCGATTTCATGGAGGTCGAGACCCCCTTGCTCGTCTCCAACGCCGGCGGCGCTGCCGCCCGCCCCTTCGAGACCCACTTCAATGCACTCGACGAGGACTTCAAGCTCCGCATCTCCCTGGAACTCTATCTGAAGCGCCTGATCATCGGCGGCATGGAGCGCGTCTTTGAGATTGGCCGCGTCTTCCGCAACGAGGGCCTTGACACCCGCCATAACCCCGAGTTCACCCTCATGGAACTCTACCAGGCATACACCGACTACCACGGCATGATGGATCTCACCGAAGACATGTTCCGCCACCTGGCAAAGACCGTCTGCGGCACCACTACCATCACCTACGCCGGCACCGAGATTGACCTGGGCAGACCATTCCGCCGCCTCACCATGGTCGACGCCATCAAGGAAGAGACCGGCATCGATTTCGACCAGGTCGCGACCGACGAAGAGGCCAAAAGGCTCGCAGACGAGCACCATATCGAGTATGAGAATCGCCACAGGAAGGGCGACATCGTTAACCTCTTCTTTGACGAATTCTGCGAGGACAAGATGATCCAGCCCACCTTCATCATGGACCATCCCATCGAGATCAGCCCGCTAACCAAGAAAAAGCCCGGTGACCCCACAAAGGTCGAGCGCTTCGAGCTCTATATCAACGGCTGGGAGATGTGCAACGCCTACTCCGAGCTCAACGATCCCATCGACCAGCGCGAACGCTTTGCCGCACAGGACGCTCTCTCCGAGCAGGGCGATGAAGAGGCCCAGCACACTGACGAGGACTTCCTCTACGCCATGGAGATTGGCATGCCCCCCACCGGCGGCATCGGATACGGCATCGACCGCATCACCATGCTGCTCACCGACAGCGCTGCGATCAGGGATGTATTGCTCTTCCCGACGATGAAAAGTATAGAAAAGCAATAATGATCCACCAAAATGATACCTGAGGAGGATCGTATTACGCCACCTGGACAGCAAAACAGCCGTTTCATCACGGCTGTTTTGTTGGTTCAGGCTTTTCAGTTCAATCATTGCTGCATCAAAAATCAAATGATCTGAAAAAGATATGATGTTATTTGAAATTTTCCAAAACCTCTTTCTCTGACAGAATAAAGATTGTGAAACCCAATATAAGCATAAACATGACCAATCTGAATTTTTTAAAGAGAAACAAAAAAACAGCCAATTCTACAATGAGAAAACAAAAAAAACAGCCAATTCTGCAATTTTTTTCGCGGATCTTTCAATAGGCACGCAATTTTTCCCCCTGTATCATTGAATCATCAGGAAGAGATGTTCTCTGATCCGGGAATGGTCTGCATCATCAGGCTCCCGGTCATCAGACAAAACAGGGCTCCTGAACCATTATAACATAACCAAGCTTCAAGATGGCCATCAGAAGCGAAGGGCTATAGCGACCTGACCACCTGCAAGGCATTGCAGGGACATAACAGGCGGGCTCTGCGTTTTCTTCTGCAGCCATCTTTTTTGTGCAGGTCTCCATAGCCTTCCAGTTCCCAGTTAAGAACCCGAACAAGGAAAGGAGACCAGAATGAAATACAACTATTATTCCAAAGACAGCATTCTCGGGATCGATGGCCAGCTCCACTGGGTCGGCGAAGAGATCGCCTCTGATTATTACAGGTCCGTATGGAGGGAGGAATACAGCGAGAGGATGAGAAATGCCCCGGTAAAGAGGCTGGATGCAAACGGGAAAACAATGGAATTTGACGATCAGGCTTCATCCCGGGAATGTTCCCTGGATGTTGTGATTGAGGCAGGAGGAGAGCATCACCTGGGAAGCTTCGAGAATATTGAAGATGCTGTTTTGGACCATCTTGAGAAAGATGAGCGCATTACGATTCTGATAGAACTTCTCCCATCCCTTGATGCAGAAGAACAGAGGATGCTCCAGGCAATAGCAGATGGAATGTCTTCCCGTGCTTATGAGAGGGAATACCATGTAAACCATAAGACAATGTTATACAGAAGGGAAAAGCTGATTCGGAAGCTCCGAAATATGGTCCTTGCAGAAGAGAAAAGAAGGGCCGAGGCAAGAGCAGTGGAGTTCAAATAGGAGATGGTACCTGCGCAGCCCATTTAAGGCAGGTTGGAGACGCTTTCTGAAAACCTGCATGCCCTTCGACCACGGACAGAAATAGGAATAAAGGCTTCAAAAAGGCAGCACGGCTTGATCTGCTTATCGGTTTAAGCGCAAAGACAATCCAAATTGTAAAAAAAACCATAAACATTTTCCCGGATCCGTGTTTGCCCTCTTAGTTAAGTGTAAGGAAAGTACCTCATTCCTTATACGTCATGAATGGAAACATTAAGGAAAAGATGGCACCAGGCGGTACATGCAGAAAGGAGGAAAAGTGCCCGGGTGCCGTGGCGGATGAAGAATCAGCCATAATCAGGTCCCAGTCAATTCGCTCTATGCAGGCAGCCTTGATAAAAGCCTGCCTGCATCTATTTGAAAGGAGGCATGTATGCGGCAGATGATGACAGCGGCCCAGTGGAACATGCGGATCAAAAACGAGTATAACACCATGTGCCTGTTTCCGATCTGCTCGCTTTTCAGCTGGAAGATAGCTCCCGGGCAGAACCCGCCCATGGTGAGATCCTACCTGGTCACCTATCGGGTAAAGACGATCGTCAAGGACGGCGGCAGGCTCAAACCTCAGGAAAGGACTGTGGTCAGGATCAGCCTTCCTGACTCCCCGGGCAGCGATCCCATGGCACAGATCATCGAAGGGCATGTCCCATACCATCCGAACTGGTATGACAATGGCAGGCTCTGCAATGGGGACATGTGGGAGAAAGATCCGATCTTATGGAAATATGTCATAAACATCGGCAGGACCCTGGCATTTGATCCTGCGGTGACAAATCCGGACAGTCCGGCAAACGGTGAGGCGGCTGCCAACTGGAAAGTAAAACAGAAAAGGACACGAAAGCCATATCCCTGCGGCAGAACAGATTTCCCCCATCCCATGGGGTACTGAAGGAAACAATCCAAACAATAATTATATCCAATATAAGGAAGGAGAAAAACTCATGACAGACATTACCATCACTATCCGCTATGACGGGCAGAAGCAGTCCGTCCCCACCCAGGACGGGATCATCCTTGATGATCTCCTGCAGCAGCTTGGAGACCAGGGAAGGCTCCCGAAGGACCAGAACTGGATCGTGACAAAAAGCGACGGCAATACCGCGCTTTCCCTTGACCGGAGCCTTGCGGCAAACGGCGTGAAAGACGGGGATATCCTGGACCTGGCGCTTCCTACGAAAGCCGGGACGTCGTAAGAAAGGGCCCGGAAGTATCTGCCCCGCGATGAAGACATCTGGAACAAAGTGCAGGGATCTGTTTCAAAATGGGAGGGCATGACGTCCGGCACACGGTACTTTCAAACCAGGGGCTGCCTGTATCCCTGCAGGCAGCCCGCCAGCAAAGGAGAAAACAATATGAAAACCGAAAACAAAACAGACCGCCAGGAACGTATTCCTTATTTTGACCAGAAAGCCATCAGAAATACCAGTGTCCTCGTCGTAGGGGCCGGCGCGACAGGAAATGAAGTGCTCAAATGCCTCGCATTGACAGGCTTCGGATATGTCTTTGTTGCGGACATGGATCACATTTCGACAAGCAATCTCAGCCGGACCGTCCTGTTTACGGAAAAAGATGTAGGCAGGCGAAAAGCGCCTGTTGCGGCAGAACGTTTTACCAATATGAGCATTGATGACGGGATCGCCGATTTTTATGACGGCGACCTGTGCCATGGACTTGGCGAAGGCGTCTTCCGGCACGTGGATATCGTGATCGGTTGCGTTGATAACGAGCAGACCAGGCTTTATGTCTCAAATATCTGCCAGCTTCTTGGAAAGCCTTATATCGACACGGGAATCGGCGGCTTCAACTGGAATGTCTTTTCATCCTCCGGGAAAGATGGCTGCTCCTGTTATGCCTGCACTTTAAGCGCCAGGGCGGAAAGGAAGGCTTTTGAAAGGATCAGGAACAGCTGCGACGTCACCAGGAGGAAAGCGGCTGCCGAGGGGCATGTCCCGACGATCGGCATCGCCGCCGCGTCGGCTTCAGCCCTGGCGGTACAGGAAGCCATCAAGATCAGCCACCATGCCCATGAACCCGGCACGAACCTCTACAGACCCAGGTCCGGATACATGTCCATTTTTTCAGCGGCAGAGAACAGACTGGACAGTTATGAAATAAAGATCCGGGAAAGCTGCGGGCACCATGACAGATATGACAATTACGGCGGTGTGAGGGAAACGCCAATGTCAGCTTACTGGAAGCTGAAAGACGTCCTGGAATGGACGCGTAATGAATATAAAGGGGAATACTCCATCGCGCTTTATAAAGACAACATCTGTGCTGACCGCGGTTTCGTCACGAAAGCGTTCTGTGAGCACTGCGGCAGGGAGATAGAGGTCTACCGCCCGCAGCCTCTTCAGGATGAAGACATGCTCTGCAGTACCTGCCGTGGGAAAGGACTCGCGCCGCTTTACCCATCAGATGCCATCCTCCGGAACAGTTTTGGGTTCCATGACGAGGAAAAACTTCTTGAGATGCCCCTCCATGCCCTTGGGATCCCGCTCCTCCATGTTGTTGAGTTCTCTCCCGGGGATGAAACAAAAGAGACGCTGTTCCTCGAGCTTACAGGGGATCTTGATGAAGTGATGCCGCACCTTCCGGGGAGGGCAATCCCGAAATCAAATTAAGCAACAGGAAATACAAAGAGAAAGCATTCAACAGAAAGGAAAAGGAGACCCTGAATGTCATTACAGTGGAAAAAAACTGCTGCAAGTACCGGAACGTTCCAAACAGGCAGCTTTCAGTGGAACAGCGGTACTGCGAAGCTCCTCGTGTTCCAGCCCTGCGCCTCCTCAAAGCTGTTCGGCCTGATCGGGTGGCTCAGGGATGACTTCCCGGATAACAGGAACGAACAGGGCGGGATCCTGATCGGAAGGTACATCCGTGATGCCGATGGGCATCCGGTCCAGGCTGAGGTGACGGACATACTCCTCGCGCAGACGGAATGCCGCTACCCGGGATATATCGAATGGGATGCCATGGAGGAGATCCGGCTCCAAAGGATCTTCTTCGATATGAAGGACAAGCTGGAGGCAACAGACCCGGAAGCGGCTGATGAGCTCGATATCGTAGGGTGGTGGCATACGCATCCCAACGGCCTTCCGGTATTCATGAGTGTTACAGACATGGAGACCCAGAAGATCAAATGTTCCAGGATGGAAAAATACAGCGTCGTACTGAACCCCCACCAGGGAATATGGCGCGCCTTTGCCGGAAAAGATGCGGAAGAGGTCCCGGCGGTCATGCTGATCGGGAATAACCCCGGAGATGCAGGAAACCCGGTCCATGGATCATGCCATGGAAGCCCTGCCGGGAAGCGTGAGGCCAGACCGGGCAGGAATGTGAAAAAGAAGAAAAAAGGCTGGAAGCATAAGAAGCCAGGGAAGAAAGGAAGGTGATGAAGATGGATCATGCGCAGAGAATTGTCCCCAGACCTGGGTACAGGGTGCCTGCTGCCAGGATGAGGATCCTGCCCCGGGCGGATTACAACGCGCCGTCGCTCCACACGAGGGAACTTTACGGAACGATCGTCAACAAGGTGGAGGCAGAATGGTGCCCCGTCTGCCTTGGGAGGAAGATCAGTGAACGCCTGGCTTCCAGGGGGCCTGTCTGGCACTGTGACGAGTGCGGGAACGAGTGGTGAACGAGGTGGCCTGAATGATCCAACCAGCTTATTACCGCAGCAGGCTCCTTCCGGAAGAACAAAAAGCATACCGGGAGATCGTCAACGCATTATTGCGGCACCGCGGATATGCGGTCCTGCAGATCCCTGTATCGGGCAGGACCGCGATCATAAAGATCGTCCGGGCGGTCCACCTGGACCACCCGGAACTTGTGTACGTGGATTTCTGGAATTATCACACGGCATGGGACCCTCTTTCCGGAAACGTAACGGTCTATTTCCGGTTCCTGCTCCCGCAGGAAGCCTCCGACAAGGTGGTGTCATCACTAAAAGAAAGGGCCATGTCATTAAGGGAACGGGTTCATGGACTATCCATCCGGCAGAAATACAGTGAAGTGATACGCGAGGTGGCAGGAACAACGAAGTACGAGGATACGGGAAGCGCTTTCTGGGACCATACGGCCGCCGGCCCGGTCCTTCTCCACTCCGCAGTGTGTGAAGGGATCGCGAAGATCTTCCTGTATTATTGCCAGCATGCCGGCATCCCCTGTGCCATCATAACCGGGTCATTTAAGGACATGCCCCATGCCTGGAACATGGTCGAACTAAATGGGGACCGTCTCTATCTGGACCTGACCACGATGATAGACCCGTCCGGCGGTACTTTGCCGGACAGGGAAGGACCTCGGGAATATTTCAGGACCAGGGAACAGCTGATAGATACAGGTTATGAATGGGACAGCGGGTCCTGATCCCCGCTCCCGCGACTGCAAAGAGAGTGCCTGGCAGGCAGGGAGGTATGAGCAAAATGAAAAAGGACGATATTTTAACCATTGAGAAACGGTGGATGACCATGAAGAAACGGTACCCGGTGGATACCTTTATGAATATCCCCGTCCCTGTAATATACTCCCAGGCTGTTGAGGACGCAGGGCATGTGGCCGATGAATTGGGCTGTTTTATGTATGAGGAGAAGATAATTCTTCAGGCCATGCCCTGCCGCAGTCAATACCTGTTCCACTTCGCCGCATACAGCCCGCAGGATGAAAACCCCCTTCAGGGGATCATGGATCTTTACGGCCATGCCAGAAGAGCAGGAGATTACCATGGGTCCTATAAAGGTCCCGTATTGATCGATGTCACCGGCTGGAAGGGGCATTACCATGAGGAACCCTTCGCCACTTTCCTTGCGTATTTGTCAGACCGGCAGAAGGAAGGGCTTATACCGTTCTTTTACATGAACTGTAAAGACTATGACCCGGAGACCCGGGATCTGGATGCCGCGGTATCTGCTTATTTCCGAAGTGCCAGGATAGTATTTGAGTCGGCTGACCTTTATGACTGCATGATTTCAGAACTGACAAAAAAGGGGATCGGCATAGACAGGAGGGCATCCTTTTATCTGGAAAGGTATGTCCACAAAATTTCCAGATCGGACTCTTTTCACGGGACGGATTCGATCCGCCGGATCTGCGAAGGATTGGCCCATAAATCTAAAACGTCTGTTGGCAATGTCGCTGTTATGGACAGTTCATTGCTGAATGACCTCCTCCCGGACCCGGGATGCCTCCTTTATCCAGGGGCGGACAGTTGAAGCGACTGAAGAGATGTTCATCAGGGAAGAACAGGCAATTCCCGGTACAAAAAAAAGAAGGATCGGGTTCGGTTCCTGGGGTATGATTTCCTGAAATAGTGACAGCAGTGCAATAAATAAATAAATTTTTTTAAAAACTGCCACGATCTTTTCCCAATCCACAAGGTGCTTCCTTATATAGGTGAGAGGAAAAAGCATGTTTGCTTTATCCGGCCCATTCCGGATGATCCCGGCTTTCAGGGGTACCAGCCTCCGCGGCCGGATCCAGGATGACAGCACCTTGACAAGTGAATAACGGGTATCTCAAAAATCACGGGGCAGGAAACACTGGCCTGTGAAAGGAATGACTATGAATAAGATAACGATCCCAACCACCATCGAAGATTCACTGGGGCTCAAGACCGGTATCAGCATCAATAAAGTCAGGGTCCTGTTTGACAGGGACTATGACTGGATCAAGATCACCGGGCAGCTGGAATCAAACTCCAGAACATATACGAGTTTTGAGTATGAACCGGATCTGCAGGCGGACCTGATCAACACGAACAACCAGATCTGCCTCTCTTCAGCTTCCAGACACGAAGGCTGCTTTGCGGCCTCCCAGAAGATCAGTTTTTCATTGAAGATGCAGAATGTCTCTGAATACATCCCATGGGACGCAATACAGGAGATCCATATGTATCTCATTTTCAGGAACAGAAATTGACAAAACGAAAGGAGCAGGTTAAATGAAGATCGATATGACCGCACTCATGAAGAGGTCATCCGCTGCCATGCTCATCCTGTCCCTCGTCTTATGCAGCTGCGGACGGGCAGGGAAAGTGAAGATCCCGGTCTGGCCGGATGGATGGGTCATGGAGCAGGCAAAGGACAGCTCTTCACGAAAAAAAGGAAAGACAGTGTCTTCCAGTCCAGGGGAGACGCAGGGATCAGGAGGGAAAGCCTCCCAGGCTTCATCTTCCCAGGGCCCGGAAAGCCAGGACCCGGTTTACGACAACTTTTTCCCGGACCTCTCACAGAGCGCCGGGGCATATGAATGGATCGACAGCCTCTACAGCCTCATCAGGTCGGCAGAAGGCGGATCCATGCTCCGCTACTGGGGTATAGAGAAAGGCACCAGGCAGCTTATCGAGATCGACTACAAAAAGATCTTCGGGAAAAAGGATTATGAGAGATCCCCTATTGATTACCTGATGTCTTCTGGCGGCTCCTGTAACCGTAACGCCGCAAACATCCTGGTTACGGACATGATGACTGTCACCGGGGCCGAGTTTGGAGGATGGCTCGTTTCAACCGGGAGCGAATCCTTCTCATTTTACGTATTTACCATGCCTTTTAGCGGGGATATAGATTTTTACGGATTTCCGAAAGCTTCATCCGACGAGCCCCTGCACTACCATGTAAAAAACTGCGCCCTGGAAAGGGACCTTCTTATGGTCGTTTTCGGCAGGGAAGAAAAAGTCCGGCAGTTCGACTCCGGTTTCCAGAGCAGGGCGCAGGAGGAAGGGCTGGTATTTGACTACAGCCATATTTCCAGGACAAATGGGGACGGCCCCGGCTTTGTGCTGAAACCGGCTCCCTGCTTTACGGAGGACCTCGCCAACATCAAGTATGACCTTACTAATTATTTTTACGGACTGCTTCTCGAAGAGTCCGGCGGCATGTGCTTTACTCTTGCAAACACATTTGTCTGCAGGAAAAGCAGGTATTCCGCCAATGAAAGGAAAAAAGCTGTCAGGGCGGTGTTCTACGGGATTCCAGATGAAACACTTGGCAGAGTCCTGGAGACCGGCTGCCAGGTACAGGAATATGACAGCAAGGAAAAGGCCTGGAAGGAAAGTACCGTCACTTTTAAAGTTACATCCACAGGATATCTGAACGGCTTCCCGTCATCAGCGGAAGCGGGAATGAATGAACGCCTGGGCGGGAACATCGTTGTGGACGGGAAAGTATGTGCCCTGTCCATCGAAAACAGCAGCCTTCCCGAAGGACTGTATGCCGTCGAAGTCTCAGTCGTATTTGAAGCAGCGGAAAACTCTGCCGGCCTGCGCCAGTTTGCCAAAAAACACAGCGCCGATATCAGTGACTATATCAACGCTCTATCCACGGAATGCACCCTGGAAAGGGACAATATCTATGTCCTGGCACAGAAGGGTTCAAAGGTGTTCGGGCGACTGCTGGATCTTCAGGGCATGATCGATGAGCTGACAGCTTATGGCTTTTCCGACCCCGCCTCTGAGAACACGCTCATAAACCTGCGGCTGATAATTGATAACAGATAAACGATCTAAAGAAAGGAGGATCAAATGGCAAAAGAATATTCAAACCAGTGGAAGGGTATCTGCGCACTGACCGCGATGACTGCTGTCATCTGCTTCGTACTGTGGCTGATCTCCTATGAGGAAGGGGCAGGGAGCGGATCATTCAGGATCTCCCTGGGGTTCGTCTTCGGGGAAGCCGTCCTCATGCTCTTCCTGTATTACAGATGGTACCGCTCTGTCAACACCGATGCGGCCCATATGTATGACCTCGTGGAGATGCAGGCAATGAGCAGGAAAAAGGCTGCAAAAATGCAGGGAAAACTCCTTTTTCTGTCACTGATCACGGGAGGGGCCGGGGCTGCGCTCATCCTGATCGGGATCCTGTTTCCCGGGATCAGCAGTGTCTTCTCTTATTCCGCCCTTCTGGGGGAACTGCTGGGGGGGAACATCCTGCTCCATATCCTGACACATCAACTCTTTCTCCCGAACCGCATCATCGGGCAGTGTTAAACAAGGAGGTCATTTATGAACAACCAGAAACAGATCATCGTCACATACATCATCTATAACGGGGGGACAGGCGTCCGCCAGGCGGTTGCAAATACGCATCTCCGTTTCATGGACTGGCTGTATAAGAATGGCCAGGAAGAACAGTTCCCCTTCCATATCATCGTCCCTGCGATGGACCAGGCCAATCCTGATCTTTCACGTCTTGAGGACATCATTGCGGACGAAAAGACGCTCCTTGGACTGGACCAGGATATCAATGTCATCCGCCTCTGCGACCGGATCGGCCAGTCCCATCCAGGGCAGGGACAGGACAACAATACCCGGCAGAGCCGCTTTGGAGACCTTGACAACCCGATCATCAGGGACAATCTGTTCCTTCCTCCGGACATCGACATGAATGAATTCGGGCATGGGTATGTTTCAAACACGTCGATGGGCGCGGTAGCGGCCCGCCTGGCTTTTGAGACGGTTTTTGAGGATGAGGAAGACAGCAACGGGTTCTTAAAGATCATTGAAAACGTCATTAACAGTAATCTGAACCAGGTCGTCCATGTGATCCTCTGCGGTTCGTCACTCTTTGGTGGGGAAGGGAAAATGCACACGGAGATCCTTCCCTTCCTGCTCCACAGCCACTGTGTGGAAAAGCTTGTCTCTTCAGGACGGATGACAAAAGACAAAGCGGAACAGCATGTCCGGGACCATCTCCTGATCGATGGCATTATGCATGGGGGATATTTCCGTTTCCCTGCCCTTGAAAAAGACAAGGACGTGAAACACCTTGTAAAAGAGACCCTGGCCAATTTCGATCCCTCTTCAGCAGAACACGTCCATAGCTTTTATTTGATCGAACATGAACTGACATGTGTCCTTGCAGAAAAGCCCAGCGAGTATGGCGAACAGTTTCGCCATGCGCACGCGGCTGAACTGGTCGCGTACGATATGACCCGGAAGTGCATTCGGGGACCAGGCATGGAAAAGCAGTGTGTGATCCCGCATTATGCCGTTGCGGGGCCTCAGACCAACTGGTCCACGCTCGGAGTTTCCGATGAGACGCACCGGATGCTGATATCCTTCCTTCGTTTCTATGCAGTCCTCGAATATTTCCTGAAACCCCAGCTGGGTACGTGCCTCTCAGACATCAGCGGACAGGATCTTTTCAATTCAAGGATCGTTGCCCTTTATTACGGGGCATACGGGAAGAAACTGCGGGAGAGCAGGACAAGGGAAGACCTGGAAAAGGAGATCCTGATCCCTTTCTGGACCATGTACAGAAGGGCCGGGATGATCGCAGGCTGGATCTACGAGATCTCAGTCACTGGCAAGGACTGGCAGACAGGGGACTGCGTCCTTGCGGAACAGTACACTTCACTTTTCAATGTGGATGAACTTGAACGTCTCGTTTATCCCAAAGGAGACCTGCCGCGGATCAATCAGTTCCAGCTTGATACCCTCAGCAAGTGCAGAGAAGGCAACCTGGCTTCCACAGGCAGGACCCTGGATGATGTCATACTCCAGCTGGGCGCATCCATCCCCAAAGGCCGGCGCAGTTTTGTGGACGTCATGAAGGAGATCTATAACATTGTCCGGATCTGACCATGGTGATCCCGCCACACATTGATCTGTTTGTTACACAAACCATTTTTCGATTTCAAACGAGGAGTTTACTTATGCTTAATACTAACCATTTAGATATCCAGTCCGCGCTGACAGGGGAAGAAAACGGGATGATCAGAATCCCCGGGAACATCCCTGGATTGTCAAGGCTTTATAAAGAAGATCCCGGCAAGGAGACAGATACAAAACTTTCCTATGAGGATATGGCAAGCCCGCTCGGAGAGGTTGCGGCAGAAAAAAGATATCTGGAAGAGCCTTCCTATCAGACTCCTGTCAATTATGGATACATGGAGCGGATCCAGTCCTTTTATCTGATGATGAATGCGGCACCTTATTATGGCTGGGGTATCACTCCCGTCCTGTATGAGACAGGACGGGATCCCACCGGAAGGGTATACCGGTCATTTTTCAAGAGGACGAGCGGGTACGACAAAGAACCTGAAAGGATCCTTGCCCTCAGGATCGGAGATAGGACCTCAGCTGTATTTGACCCTGATTATGGAGTTTTTCTCCCGACTGCAGGATTCAGTAAGGATCCCGAGCTCGAAAGCAGGCTCGTAAAAAATCCCAATATCGTGAAAAGGGCCTGTGCTTACATCCATATGCTCTGCGGTTCGCTCAAACCTCCGTTCAATGACCGGTTCCGGGCAGCCTTTACTGATCTTATGGCTCCCTACACACCAAATGAACTTAGTGCAGAAGCCTCCCTTCTGAGGGCAGAGCCAAAGGCGGATATCCCGGCAGATGTAACAGATTATTTAAACAGGGTGTCCCCTGGATCAAATGCAGCCCTCGTATGTGGATATCCCGGGGAAGACGGGGAGAAGATCCTCCTAGAACGTCCCTGCCTTATCTATGTTGCACCAGGCGCTCCTTCAGCAGGCAGCGGATGGAGGATCGGAAGAGACCAGGAACTGATCCCGCCTTTGGAGGTCGGCAGCACACTCCCCGACAGGATCGCATGCAATTCCGGCCACATTGAAAACGGGCCGGCGTGGGCAGAAGTGACTGTTGAATTTCAGGGTACGGTGCACCGCCGTGTTTATAATCTCGACAGGGAAAACTGCGAGACTGCCAATCCGAACACGTTCGTTGACGCGCAGGCAGGCATTCCGGCAGGCATATTCCAGAAATTCAATTACCTGGAACAGGGCTCGACAGCCGCAGCCCGTGAACTGACCGTTCCGAAGAGCAGCTGGACACTGCTGCCTTATGACAGTGCCGAAGTAGTTGACTCACTGGGAAGCTTTCAGGACAAGTCGCGCAGATGGACGCTACACCAGAGGAAGACCCCGCCCACACATCTGAAGCTGACGCGGGAGATCAGGACACCGATGGGACAGACTGAGGAGATCCCGCTGGGGACGGTCATCCTCCCTGAGGAGCCTCATTTTGTACCTAAGGACAATATCCGCAATATCGCGTTTGACCTTGGGAGCTCCCGCTCCGTAAGGCTCATGACCATCAAAGGAACTGGCAGGTTTGAGCCCCTGGCTGACTTGCGGCCTGATACAGGCCGGAATGGAGCGGAGACTGCCGGCACCCTCCCGTTCCTCCGTCCGATGACCCCGATAGGGCAGAAGACCCTGGATGAGATAGCTGAATTTTCTTATGACAGGCTGGGGGATGGCGGTACATACATTGAACCTCTTGTACAGCGGTTCACCATCCACCCCGCCGAAGGAAGGGCCTCTGGGACTGCCGGTTTGATGTCCCGGAACAGGATCTGGCGGCCGGATATGGATAAGCTGTTTGGGGCCCTCATGAACGACACAGGATCCATGAACGATGCCCGTACACGGGTGGGTGTCGATGCAACGCCAAAAGAAAGGCTTTCCAACTCAGATCTTTCTGAGGAGGACCGCTATGCGGCAAGGGCTGCCCTGCGTTTTTATATTGGCACCCTTTTTATGGAATCCATCTTCAAAGCAGCACAGGAAGGATACAGCTTCGGAGCCGGGAACCTTTATTTCGGAGTATCCTTTCCTGACAACGGATCCGATACCGGCCTTACCCGGGAAGTAAGGGAGGCGATCCGCGGTGCATCAGAGTTTGTGAATGAGTACCTCACCCCCCAAAACCGCCTGGTGGAAGACGTAAACCTGTTTCTGTATGCTGAAAACCGGGCAACCAATGTCTGGCACAGCAAAAATCCCCCCAAGGGGATGTTCATGGGGAGGACGGTTGCGGCAGCTACTTTTGACTGCGGCAATACGACCCTGGATTTCACCCTTTCCACGAACGATCACGCATATCCGGGTTCGATCCCTTACGCCGGCCGTAAGATCACCAACGAATCCATCAGTGAAGGCTACATTGAAAGGCCGGAAGACATTACGGACTGCTTCCCGGACATCCGGCAGAAATGCCTCGATCTGGAGATAAAGGCGAAGAAAGCATTAAACGCGGCATCAAAGGCATCACAGGGGAGGCTGGACCAGCGGCTTGGGTTCAGCATGACGCTGAGCCAGCTGTTCAACGAATGCGACTTCTCAGTAACGGGCCCGAATGCGGACCAGCGGATGCACAGGGTACAGCGCCTGATCAGCATTAAGGAATTTATCACCATTCCCGCGATCGCAGCAACGATCGCAAAGGCAGTCGCTGAAGGCGATATCAGCCTGAAAGACGATATCTATATCGCCCCCGTCGGCCGTGGGAGCCTCGCATTGAAAAACACATATGATGGTTTCCGGGAGCGGTATGTGCTCCTTATCAAAAGGCAGCTGTTAAGGATACTTGGGGAAGAATACCTCGGGAACATCGTGTTCATGGAGAACAATGACGTACATAAGCGCAGTGTGGCGGAAGGGATCCTGTATATGATGGAAGGGACCGTTCCCGACCTCGTCAATATCCCCCTGTACGGCCCTGAAACAACACTGGAAGACCATTACCTTGACATGGTATACGGAGAACAGAGTTCACCCAAGAAAGAAACTGCAAAAAGCCGCCTCCGCGGCCTCGACCTTCCTGAGACCTGCGCAGAGTACCGGGATGCTTTTGACAGCCTCTACGATGAAGCCTTCAAGGCCCTCATGAATGGCTATTCTATCGATGATTTTAAGGAGAGCTATAACACCTGGGGCCTTACCGGAAGGCTTGATAACGGCTTCACCGACCGGATGGTCCGGGATGAAGTTGAAAAGAGCTTCAGCAACATGATCGCCGAGGCGAGGGAGACAATGAAATACTTCATCATGAGCTATCCCGGCGTTGAGAAGGAACACGTGTGCGGAAGCCTGCTTGACATCTGCCTTCGCAGGATCGCTTCCAGGCTCTGAAAATGGAAAGGAGGTCAAACGTAAATGACAGCAGTCCAGTCAGGAATTGCTGCCGGCAGTATTGCGGAGCCGGGGATGGAATATTTCCTCCCCGGCTGGCTGCCAGGGCTTTTGATCGCATCAGTTGTGCTTACGGCCCTGCTGCTGGCGGTAAACATTATCCAGCTCCTTACGATCCTGCAGCTGAAAAGGCCGCATACCATACGGCTTAAGGGCATGAGGACAAAACTCCGGGATCTGACAGTACAGGTCCGAAAACCAAAACAGGAAACTGCCCCGCGATCCTCAAAGGATGGGCCTTCCAACAGTAATATCCCGGAAGTTTCCATTCCAGCCAGGCCTGCATCAAAGCAGCCTGACAATGTGATCCCAGCCAGCGATAAAACGTTTCTATCTGCCGGTTTGGGAAGAACAAACCATACAGACCCGGGAGTTGATCCTCCTCTTCCGGCTCTGCAGTCCGGAAACGGGGCTGTGTCCATACTACCCTCTGGTCGAAGCAGCCCCGTTATCCGGCCTTCGGAACCGTTGTATCCTGTCGAGATCTGTTCCTCGGTATATTATAACCCTCAGATGCCGGTCCATTTCCAGAAAGCTTCCGGTGAGAATACGGTGTTTGCCCTCTGGAGTGACCATACGGTCCGGCCTTCGGAAGAGTGCTTCATGGGGTTCAACTCAGCTGCTTTCTACAGCATACACCGTTTCCCAAAAGCTTTCGAATTTGTCGATGGGTCCGGCACCGCTGTGGACCTCTCAAAGGCCCAGTCTATGAAACTGTCTGAAGTGCTACAGAATACTGTCGTTTCAATCCATGCAGGCACGATCCGTATGGAGCGAAAAGGTATCATCAGAGTGGAGGTGATGAATTAAATGATGAAAAGACTGTTCAGCTTTATTATTACCATTGCCGTGCTTGCAGCATTAGGAGTTTTCCTGATCACAGAAAACCCCAATGCTGATGACTTTTCAAAATGGTATGTTAAGAATAATCCCACAGAAATGGGCTCATTCTTCGACGAGGTTTATGAGGCCCTCGTGAAGCAGGAGACTGCATCAAAAGACTATGTCCTGTTCAGCGTGTTCGAAATCAAAAACGCAAAATACGTAGGGATCGCCGGGCATTTCTGGGGTAAAGATTTCGTTGAAAAAGCAAAAGAGAATGCTTCAAATATCATCGAACAGGCAAGACAGAAACTGGAGGACAGTCTCCCCAACGGATGAATCAGATAAGAACTGAAAAGAATTATTGTTTCC
>CACZOS010000117.1 GCA_902782815.1 uncultured Lachnospiraceae bacterium
TAGCGGTTTTGTATATCGATAAACTTAGATCTCTGATAGGCGAGCGTATCCTCGATATCCTTCCGGGCAAATTCCCGGAAAAAATCTGTCATCTCATCGATGATATGCACTGCGGCGTCGGCGATGGGCAGATTCCGGCCGTCCTCGCTCACCAGATGCACCGTCTTAAGGTCAAACCGGGCTGCATTCTTTGTGTTGGCGATGGCCCTGATCTGGGCGTTGGCATCTGTCCCCTCGGTCTCCCGGCAGGCAAGAAAGATAAGGAAAAGCTGCAGGAAGAAGATATCCCGCCGGTCTATCCCTGCCTCATCCAGAGGATTAAGATCGATCATGCGCAGTTCGATATGATCCGCCCCTTTTTCGGCGAAGGCAGCCTCAGAATAAGAACCGGGCGGTTTCACCCTGACCGGAAAATACAGCTCGGAAGGGGACCGGATAAATTCATTCTTTACGATATTATTAATGCTTGCCACATAGGAATCCAGGTCCGAGTAATCAAGGATCGGGGTAAAGAAGTTCCAGTATCCGATGTCCGAACACCGGCTGGAGGCCATTCCGTTATACACGTCTTTCCCGCAGTTATTCTTCTCGAAATAGGAGCTGTCCAGCAGCGGGCTGGCTGCGGAGATGGCAACCACCAGCCAGTTGTACATCTGGGCGCTGGCTGCCAGGGAAACGTAGAAATCGTCCTTGTATTTTTTATAATCTTTCTCTCCGGACAGGGCAAAATCAGCCTTCAGCAAGTCATCATCAAAAGAGTAATTGTAGTGGATCCCGCAGAAGGTCATCTTGTATCTGCCGTAGCGCATGGCAAGATATTCCCTGTATTCCGTCTTGGCATAGTCCTCCCCATAGAACCTGGCAATGGGTATGCTCTCTTCATTTAAGATGTAGGGGGGATTGGAAAAGGGCCAGAGGTATTCTTTTTCCTCAAGACCGGAGAGAGTTTCTTTGATCTGTCTGGTCAGCCTTAAAAGCTCATCATAGGCTTCCCCGGCATCGGAAACCGGCGCAGTGTTGATCTCTGTCTGGTTCTCACAGAAATCACGGACGATGAACCTTTCATCCGCCGGGAAAGGATGGGGAGTCTGGGCAAAAAAGCCGTCTTCTGTCACCCGCAGTCCTTCCTTTTCCAGTCCGATCAACCCGTCAAACAGCCTGGTCCTGATCGTTTTGTCCTTAAAATGCAGCATAGATTACTCCTTCACAGATGCGAATACATCAGATACAGTGCTTTGATACTTTCCGGATCAGGGATATATTCCCATCCGTGGTCGGCTCCGGTCTTCTGCCGCAGCCCGTCTTTGTAGGAAACCAGTCTGGTAAACGGCACATGTTCCCAGCGATCCTCACACAGGGGCTTTGTGGAAACAGTGACAGCCCCTTCCTCTTCCCTGATATACAGGGAATCTTTGCAGTTGTTGTGTACATAGAGGATATCGCCGTCAAAGATCAGCAGATTCAGCTTGTTATGGGGTGAAAGCCGGGATACCATCTCCTCCAGAACGGAAAACCGTTCATTCTCATCAAGGGGGGCTGCTTTTCGTCGGATCCTGTCATTCAGCTTATCCAGCATGTAGAGGAGGAGACGTTCACTGTCTGTCTCCCCTTTTTGCCTGTGATAGTAGCCCGACAGGATATCCCCCTCAAAGATCGTCCCATTGTGAGCGAAGATCCATTCCCGGCCAGAAAGATCCCTTCCTCTGAAGGGATGGGTGTTCTCCATCAGATCATAGCCTATGGTGGCATAGCGGATATGGCCTATGGCATTTCTGGCGTTGATCTGTCCGGAGAGAATCTCCTTCAGGGATTCACTGCGGTCTGCTCTGATGTTCTCTTTGTAAAAGAAGTCAGAAGATCCGTCATGATAATAGATTCCCCATCCGTTGGGATGATCCGGGGCATGGGAGTAAAACTCTTTAAGTTCCCTGTCTATATTCACTTTTCTGTCCGCTGAGAGTCCGAATAATTCGCACATAAGATCGTTTGTCTCTGATATCCCGTGGAAGCATAAGGCTGGTCAATAGTAACGTTTTCAACACTATAACAATATTAACCTAGTATGTCAATAGGTTATTGTTATTTATAGCGGTTTGCTTCTGCTGTCTGCATCGGGAGTAAAAAAAGCCCGCAGACCATTTGCCTGCAGGCTTGCTGCATCCGGAGTTAATAGTAGCTGATCTTGATATTCTTCCCCATTACTTTAAGGTTTTTTGCCAGTTCGTTGACCAGGTTCATCTTGACATTATAGTTCAGAGGAAGATCGGCATTCTGATGCGCCGGATTCATGGCCCTGCCCACGAAAAAGTTTACGTCGGTCGCCTCCTCGAAAAGAAGCTGGCTGATACGGCAGGCTCCGTCTTTCCCGAAACGCCATTTATCATAGTACAGATTTTCGCCCACATAATCCTGGGCGTATTCTATGACTTTGCTCATGGTAACGGCACCCTCTGTTACTAGATCTACCCCTTCGATGGCGGACATGGGCGGAACTTCGCTGCCCTCCTCAAACTGGGTGCTGAAGGTCACCGGTTTATTGAGCCACTCGGCTGCGATCGTCGCGGTTGTCCCGCCGCATACCACATGTTTCCCTCTTTTGGAGAAGAAGAGGCTCATCATGCGGCCGCAGTCATCCCGGTTGGCGGGCGGCCCGAAGAGGATATTCAGAGGTTCCCTCTTCTGGATACGGACCACGCAGGCCGTGGCGTCGTCGATGGGCTTCCCCGCGTAAAGCTTCCAGCATTCATCCACCAGAAGAGTGCAGAGAGATCTGGCTTTGTAGCCGGCGATGGACATGGCGAGCATAAAATCAGCTATATCCTCCCTCTTCCAGTCGGTGTTGTAGGAAAGGTCCGGTCCCGCGTGGGGACATCCGTCGCTCATGGCAATAAATACATCATTTTCCTTAAAGCGGATGCTGGTATGATAGATCTTCTTCCCCTCAATGTTCATTTCTTTTCTGGGGTATTCATACAGATCATCATCCCGGATCATGATGATATGGGGATTATCATACTGGATCAGTTCCGCTGTCTCATTGTGGATCAGGTGGATGATGGTAAATGTGGAGTAGGCCACCCCGTGCTCGGAGGAGACAGGGAGGGTGGCGGCTATGGTGGACACACACTCATCTATGGAGATTCCCTGTGCCACCATGGTTGAAATGATCTTGGAAGTCAGGGTCGACAGGATGCTGGCCTTCACTCCGCTTCCCAGGCCGTCAGCCAGAACGATGACCGTGGAGTCTTCCCCTTCTTTCGCAATGTCCACATGATCTCCGCATAGCTGCTCACCATAATGGTTGATGCTTTTATATCCGATGTCCGCAAATAACTCATTCATCTGCTAAAGACTCCTTTAACTTAGACAAGGCGATTTTTGTTTCCGCAGCGGTCTCTCCCAGCAGGGAGGCGATTTCCTGTACAATCCGCATCTGTTTATCCACAACCCGGTCCGCGACCTCCGCGGTCTCCCGGCTGATCTCTTCTTTCTTTTTCCGCTCCTTCATCTCGCTGGTCACATCACGCATGATACAGAGGATGATCCGCCCGTTCTCGGCGGGGATCAGGGTCTGGTCCACATAGCGGGAATACTCGGCCAGATATACCCTCTGGTTACGGACGGCAAGGCCGCTGTTCATCACATTGATAAAAGCGGTTGAATCCAGGATCCTGTCCACATAGTCTCCCATGACATCGGACTGCTGGCGGATATTCAGAAGATGCATGGCCGCGTCATTGATCTGCTGGATCTCCAGCTGGTCGTTGACGACGATCAGGGCATTGGGTGTATTTTTGACGATGGCTTCAGAGAAACTTTCTGCCTTCTCCATAAGGAAAGGAAGGCACATGGATATGTCCGCCTTGCCCTGGTAGATGGCTACGGCCTTGTCCCGGCAGGAATTATATCCGCAGAATCCACAGTTCAGCTCGTCGCCGGGTGTGTATTTGCCCATCTCACGAAGGATCCTGCCGATCTCCACCTCTGAAGGGGTCTTCCTGTTTGTGTCGATCGGCCCGTAGCTGTATTTCATCTGAGTAGGCGTAGGCTGGTCTATGGCAAAATCCTTATTACCGGCAAAGGAGGATATCATCATATAATCCTTTACCGGACTGGGGTGGTATTTCTCCATGACGGGTCCGCCGATACATCCGCCGGGGCAGGCCGACATCTCGATGAAACACTTGTGGATGTTGCCCCTCTCGATATCCTGCAGGGCTGCGATGCAGTTGTTCACCCCGTCGATGGCAAAATAGGAATACTCTTCTGCGGCACATTCCATGGTTTTGATGATCCCTCCGGTGGTGGGGAAGAATCTTGCCCGGCTCTCATCATCGGGAACCATTACCTTTTCGGGACTGATGTTTTCCTCATTCATCCATTCCGTCAGTTCTTCAAAGGTCAGAACGGCGTCCACAACATTTCCTGACAGTTCTCCCTCGTCCTTTTTCGCCACACAGGGGCCGATGAAAACCGTTCTGGCGCCCGGAATCCTCCTCTTGATGTCGGCGCAGTGGGCGTACATGGGAGTGGCCACGTTGGCCAGGCAGGGGAGAAGGGATTTGAAGTATTTGCGGATGAGGAGGTTGATGGAATGACAGCAGGAGGTGATCACGATGTCACGATTCTCTTCCACCAGCATCCGGTCATACTCACGCTTGACCATGGTGGCCCCCAGGGCTGTCTCCTCCACATCATAAAAGCCCAGCTGCTTCAGGGCTGCCCTCATGCTCTCAATCCCCGCCCCGTCGTAGTTGGCGATAAAGGAGGGAGCCAGGGAGACAACCACCGGATCCCCGCTGTTGATCAGCACACGGACCTTCTCTCTCTCATCCACGATCTCCTTGGCTTCCTGAGGACAGACCACGAAGCAGTGACCGCAGAGGATGCACTCATTTCCGATAATATTCGCGTGTCCGGCGGAAAAACGGATGGATTTCACCGGACAGTTTCTTATACATTTATAACAGTTTTTACAGTTTGATTTTTTCAGTCTCAGATGTTCTGCCATACCTTCACTTCTTTCCTTGCTGAATTTTGTCGGCTGCATGTATTGTATAAATATTATACCAAGAATAGGTGTCTGCTTCAACCGTCATCTGTCCGAGAAACCATCACGGTAAAATATGGAAAATCGCTGGTTCAGGGTGTAGATTTAGGGGAGAAGCTCTGCTATAATTTTCTATAGATCATAATGGTACTGTATCAATCATCCATAGAAAAAGGAGGCGCAAAACAATGAAAATAGCA
>CACZOS010000118.1 GCA_902782815.1 uncultured Lachnospiraceae bacterium
GAGGTGACCTGTTCATCCTTTCCGAAAATATTGTTGTACTGGAGAAGACGGTATTCCTGCAATTTCTGATAATAGGGAGAACTCTTATCCTCCAGCTCATAATATATTCCGTCGGATCCCCAGTATCCCAGGGCATTGATGCAGGGGATATCTTCTCTCAGCTTACGAAGATAATCCAGATAACCCGTTGTCCGGACACCACTGATCTCCATAAGGTAGGTAAAGAGGTAATTGTTGCTGGTCCTCTCTACAACTCTGTCCTCGATGTCATAATTGGCCCAGATCAGGAAGGGCACCTGATAAAGTTTCTCCAGTTCCTCCCCCTCCAGTTCGCTGATCTCCTTTCCCAGCAGGGCATTGTAGAATTCCTCGTCCAGGTCAGGCTGATGATCACCAAAGAAGAGGATTATGGTGGGTTCCTCCACCTTCTCGAAATATTCCACCAGGTACTTCAGGGCTTCATCGGACATTTTGATCATATTCAGATACTGTTCGACACGGCTGTAATAGCTTAAGCTGCCCTCGATCTGAATCTCATTTCCGGTCTCGTAAAGGGTTCCGTCATAACTCCCGTGGTTCTGCATGGTCACGTTGAAAAGGTAGAAGGGAGAATCCTCATCCCTGTCCTTTTCATAGAGGTCGATGATCTTTCTGTAGTCTTCCTCGTCGGTGATGTGATAATTCACCGTATCGGTAAAGACGGAGAAATCATCGGAGGTATAGAAATGATCGAAGCCCATCAGAGGGTAGATCTTATATCTGCTGTACCCCGTATTGTAGTAAGGATGAAGGGCATAGGCCGGGGAATAGCCCTGATCCTTCAGCATCTGGGTAAGACCCGCCACAGGGCTCCGCAGAAACAGCTGATAGGGTACGGAATTATCCGGAAGAAAAGCCAGGCTGTTTCCCGTGAGAAACTCAAACTCGGAATTGGCGGTATTGCCGCCGAAAACGGAAGTGTAGGTGTATCCCCTGATGGTATTTTTCAACTTCCGGAAATAGGGCATATAGTCTTTGCTCAGTTTCAGATCACCCAGCGTTTTCAGGTCAGCAAAGGACTCGTTCATTACCACGATGATATTGGGTTTAACGTCAGACGTCTCCTCTTCCGCCTCTTTCCCTTCTCCGGAATTCCCGTTTCTCCGGATGATCTGCCGGACTGCCTCTGCCGAATATCCCTCGGGCTCACTGACATGCAGGTAGCCGAAAGTCCGGACGGTGGTGAGCAGAGTGCCGTAATAACGATATTTATACTGGGGCCGGTAAACCCGGAAATCCACCCCGATCCGTGAGAGGAAGGGGGAATAGACATAGACCTGGCAGACAACAGCCCACAGGGCTGCGCAGAATGCCAGATGGGCCAGACGAAAACTCTTTCTCTTAAAGAGGGGAACTGATTTCAGTTTGAGGATGGCAGCCATCATGACGATGGCCAGCATGAGAAATTCCGCGGAATCCACATCCATCTGCAGCTGGTAGGTATTCGCTACCGACAGGGCAGTACCCACGGAATAGATATCGGAAGCGATAAAGGACATGCTTCTCCAAACCGTAAGTTCATAATTGAAAAAGCCGAAAAAGGCTGTGAGAAAGGTCATCATCAACGATGCATTCCTGGCGCTGTTGAAAATGAGCAGCAGGACCAGGAAGATGGCATAGTAGAGGGCCAGATCCAGGGCCAGATAGCCGGCGGGAATCCTGAGCAGGGGTACCCAGAACTGCGCATGATTGTAGAGTTCCAGCCAGAGAAAGGCGAAAAAAGGCATGGCAAAACACAGGATACGGTTCAGGATACGGTTGGTTTTTTCCTTAAACTCGATGGGTTTAACGGTGAGAAAGACCAGGATGGCGAAAAGCCCCCCGCAGATACTCAGGGAATCGGCATAAAACCTCTGCATAAAATTACTGATATTCCCGTTGTAATAAAGATGGGGCTGGGCGAAAAATCCGGCGGCCAGAAAAGCTTCCATGACCAGAAGGAAATTCCGTCCGCTCCTGCTTTTCCAGAACTCGCGGACACCCAGATGGAACCGTTTTTTTCCTTCGGTCTCCTCCGGGGACTCCTTTTTCCCGGTCTCCCCTGATACGATTCTTTCTTCTGTTTCCTTATTTTCAGGTGATGGTTTCTTCTTTTTCATAAATGATCCTTATGCCTTTACGGAAAGAAAAGAAATCCCGTCCCAAAGCCAGGGACAGGATTCCGCATCTTAAAGATTTATCTTCCGATCAATGCATTGTATAAGTCTTCATATTTCTTCCTGGATACCGTCCATGACAGATCCTTCTTCATGCCGTGCTTCACCAGGTCTGTCCAGTGCTGGGGTTGTGAGAAGAAAATGTATTTGCTGTAGTTGATGGTATTGATCAGGTCCTCTCCGTTGTAATTGCGGAAGGAGAATCCGTCTCCGGTACCCTCAAATTCATTGAGGGGAATAACGGTATCCTTGAGTCCGCCGGTCTCCCGCACGATGGGCACGGTCCCGTAACGGAAAGATATGATCTGGCTCAGGCCGCAGGGTTCAAAAAGAGATGGCACCAGAAATGAGTCGGCTGCCGCGTAAAGCTTATGGGCCAGAGAATCGGAATAAAGGATATTAGCCGATACCCTGTCCGGAAAACGGGAAGCATAATAACGGAACATGTCCTCATATCTTGCCTCACCGGACCCCACCACCACCAGCTGGGTGTGGTCATCCAGGATGCGGTCCATCACATACTGGATCAGATCCAGTCCCTTCTGATCAGTCAGTCTGGAAATGAGTCCGATCAGGTACTTGTCCGGATCCACTGCCAGGCCCAGTTCCTCCTGGAGAGCCTTTTTATTGGCCGCCTTTCCCTTCCGGAAAGTTTTCAGGGAATAGTTTTTGTAAATCATCTCATCGGTCCTGGGATCGTAAAGGGAATTGTCGATCCCGTTTAAGATACCGTAGAGGCTGTTCCTCCTGGCGGAGAGAAGTCCGTTCAAGCCTTCACCATAGTAGTCTGTCTGTATCTCCTCCGCATAGGTGCGGCTCACCGTGGTGATGTAGTCTGCGTAAACGATCCCGCCCTTGAGCATATTTGCGTCACGTTTAAATTCCAGTTTGTCCGGCGTAAAGAGGTCTCCGGGCAGACCGGACAGGCCCATGACCGTATCAATGTCCCATATTCCCTGGAAACGCAGGTTATGAATGGTCATAATGGTCTTGATCCCCCAAAAGAAAGGATTGGCCGAAAATTCATTTTTCAGGTAAACCGGAATAAATCCTGTCTGCCAGTCATGGCAGTGAATGATGTCCGGCTTGAAATCGATGACCGGAAGCACAGCCAGAACTGCCTTGCTGAAAAAGATGAATTTCTCTATGTCGGTCCTTGTATCCGAATAGGGTCTTTCCCCGCCGAAATAATCAAGGTTATCGATAAAGTAAAAGGTGATCCCCCGGAACTCATATTCCATGATCCCCACATGGGCACTGGGGACGTAGGGACCGGTACCCATATAAAAATGGGTCAGGTATCTGAACTCATTCCGAAATTTTTCCGGTATGGCCTCATAGTTGGGCAAAATCACGCGGACATCCCACTCCGCCCGGTTGAATTCTTTGGGAAGGGCGCCGACAACATCGGCAAGTCCGCCCGTCTTGATAAACGGAACACATTCGGATGCGGCAAACAATATCTTCTTCATGGTACCCTCCTGCCGGTGATCTCAATCTGTGGGGCAGATTTTCCTTTTAAGGGGAAAACCAGTGAAAGTATCTTCATTGTACAATAGAACCTCAGGATTGCCCAGTAAAACTTTCACGGCTCAGGTAATTCTTAAGAAATTCCAGAAAGGTTTCCATCTCTTCCCTGGTTCCGATGGTGATCCGCAGATAGTTGTCAATACGGGGCTTATTGAAATAACGGACATAGATGTCCTGCTCCCTGGCAGCTTCAAAAATCTTTACCGCCGGGACAGATTCGTGGGAGGCAAAGATAAAATTGGCCTTTGAATCCGGAAAATGAAAACCCAGTGCCTTCATCTGATCCTTGAACCATTCCCTGGTCTCCACGATCCTGCCGAGGGTCTCCCGAAAGTAGGCCTCATCCTCCACGGAAGCAGTCCCCCAGAGGATGGAAGGCAGATCCATGGTATAGGAATTAAAGGAGTATTTAACATCATTGAGGGCTTTGATCAAAGCGGATGAACCCAGGGCATAGCCGATACGCATGCCTGCCATGGATCTGGATTTGGAGAAAGTCTGTACGATCAGCAGATTTTCATATTCATCCAGAAGGGACCGCGCGGAAATCCCGCCGAAGTCGATATAAGCCTCATCCACGATCACCACCACATCCCGGTTATGATCCAGGATATCCCGTATCTCCGCAAGAGGCAGCAGTACCCCGGTGGGGGCATTGGGATTAGGGAAGATCACCCCTCCGTTTTCACCGTAATAATCAGACGGACGTATGCAAAAATCCGGATCCAGTTCCTTTCTCTCATAGGGAATACGGAAAAGATCCGCCCATACATCGTAGAAAGAATAGGTTATGTCCGGGAAAAAAACAGGTTTCTCACTGTTGAAAAAAGTGAGGAAGGCCATGGCCAGCACATCGTCGGAACCCACACCTGCGAAGACCCTGTCCCCTGACAGGTCATTCCTGGCCGCGATGGCTTCAACCAGCATGGTGACAGCCGGATCAGGGTAGAGCCGGAGACGGTCATAAAGTGCCGTATCCTCCATCAGCTCCTTTACTCTGGGGGAGGGAGGGTAGGGGTTCTCGTTGGTATTGAGTTTGATCATTCTTTCTTTCTTCGGCTGTTCTCCCGGAACATAGGGGATCACACGCCGGATATTTTGTTCCCAGAGATTCATTTTCATCCTCCCATCTCCTGGAGTTTGGACAGCTTGGCTGCCTGGTCCGCGGCGATCAGGCTGTCGATCACTTCATCCAGGTCACCGCCCAGTATATTCTCCAGCCGGTGCAGGGTAAGTTTTATCCGGTGATCCGTCACTCTGCTCTGGGGAAAATTGTAGGTACGGATCTTCTCCGCCCGGTCTCCGGTACCGATCTGGCTCTTGCGCATTTCCGCCTCGGCATCATGAGCCTTTGCCTGTTCCAGTTCATAGAGTCTGGCCCTCAGAACTTTCAGGGCCTTATCCTTATTCTTCAGCTGGGATTTCTCATCCTGGCAGGAAACGACGATTCCGGTGGGTATATGAGTCAGGCGGACAGCCGAATCCGTCGTATTGACGCACTGGCCTCCGTTTCCGGAAGCACGGAACACATCAAAACGGCAGTCGTTCATATCTATCTGTACATCCACTTCTTCTGCCTCGGGCATGATGGCCACAGTGACAGTGGAAGTATGGATGCGTCCTCCTGATTCTGTGGCGGGAATACGCTGCACGCGATGCACCCCGCTCTCATATTTCAGCCGGGAGTAGGCCCCCTGGCCATTGATCATGAAAGAGACTTCCTTAAACCCTCCCAGACCGTTTTCGTTCACATCGATAAACTCTGTCCTCCAGCGTTTTGATTCCGCGTAGTTTTTGTACATCCGGTAGATCTCTGCGGCAAACAGGGCTGCCTCATCCCCTCCCGCGCCGGCACGGATCTCCACGATAACGTTCTTGTCGTCATTGGGATCCTTGGGAAGAAGAAGGATCTTAAGTTCCTCTTCACAGGAGGCCACTTCATTTTTGGCTGAGGAGAGTTCTTCCTTGAGCATCTCCCTCATCTCTTCGTCATTCTCTATCTCCAGCATCTCCAGGCTGTCCTGGATAGTCTGTTTTGCCGAGGCATATTCCTTATATTTTTCCACGATCGGCGCCAGATCGTTCTGTTCTTTCATCAGGGCGCGGAACCTTGTCTGGTCATTGACCACTTCCGGCTCGCTGAGCTCTGACATGACCTCTTCCAGACGTCTCACCAGATCTTCCAACTGATCAAACATTTTTCTTCCTCCGTCTATTCTGTATTTATCGGGATTGTTTCTATGATAATCTTCCCCGGATGATCCTGTCAAGGCCTGCCAGGTCCTTCACCACCCGGATATCCCGGAATCCTTCACGGGTCATGATCTCTTTCACCTGTGAGGCCTGGGAACAGCCGATCTCAAAAAAGAGGCTGCCTCCCGGGGTCAGATGATCCGGAGCCTGTCCGCTGATCTTACGGTAAAAGGCCAGTCCGTCCAGATCGCCGTCCAGAGCTATACCGGGTTCATGGTCCCGTACCTCCGGCATCAGATCCCGGATCTCAAGGGAGGGTATATAGGGTGGGTTTGACAGGATTAGGTCAAATCTTCTTTTGTCGGGGGACAGCCGGTCCAGTGCTTCAAATAGGTCTCCCTGAAGGGTCAGGACCCCGGCTCCGAGTTGACCGGCATTGCTGCGTGCCAGATCCAGGGCATCTTCCGAAAGATCCGTGAGCACCACATCCGCATGAGGACAAAGGAGCTTGACACTGATCCCTATACATCCGCTTCCTGTACACATGTCCAGGACCCGGATAGCCCCACCCTTTTCCGCATCGGTTTTCTCCCGGTGCCGGATGTGGCTGAGAGCCTCTTCCACCAGACATTCCGTATCCTGACGGGGGATCAGGA
>CACZOS010000119.1 GCA_902782815.1 uncultured Lachnospiraceae bacterium
CGATACTCTGGCAGCGATCAGGGAGATCTGAGCTTAGGAAAAAGAAAATTTAAGCTGTATAAAGATTAATTAGAAAAACCGGATGACGGATTTGCGGATGGGTTACCCGAGAAAGTGTTCGTAAGCCACTTTCGAGGGAACCTGCCGCAAGGGTACCGTCATCCGGTGCTGCTTTATTATTTGCCTTTTTTATCTCTTCAGCAACTCTTCCCCGATTTCATACACATCCCCCGCTCCCATGGTGATCAGAAGATCATGTCCTTTAAGCCTGGTGAGGAGGAAATCCTCGATCTCCCCGAAGCTGCGGAGATAATAGACATCCCTTCCGGCTTCTTTCATGAGCTTAGCCAGATCTGCCGAAGACACCAGACCTGTGTCCGGTTCCCTGGCAGCATAGATATCCGCGAGTACCACATGGTCAGCGGCCGATAGGGCACAGGAGAAATCATTCAGAAAGGCAGCGGTCCTGGTATAGGTATGGGGCTGAAAAACAACCCAAAGCTCATCGTGGGGATAGTTTTTAGCCGCCTTAAGAGTGGCTTCGATCTCCGTCGGGTGATGGGCATAGTCATCGATCACGGTGACATCGCCGATGGAGCCCTTATACTCAAACCGGCGTTTTGTTCCGCCGTAGGAAACAAGACCCCGCCGGATATCCTCCATGGAAAGGCCCATAGCCCTGGCGCAGGCAATGGCGGAAAGGGAGTTCAGTACGTTGTGCATACCCTTCACCTGAAGGTTTATCTTCCCGGCCTCCTCCCCATTGATCAGCAGGGTGTAGGAAGCGTTCCCTTCCTCGTCAAAGCTAATATCCTTCGCAGAATAATCATTCCCCTCCTCAAGTCCGAAGGTCACATATTTCCGGGGAAGGTCCTGAAGCAGGTCCCTGGTGTTGCCCATATCACCGTTGAGGATGACCAGACCATCCGGAGCAGTCTGACAGGCAAATCTATGGAAAGAATGCTTGATATCTTCAATGTCCTTGAAGAAATCCATATGGTCTTCTTCCACATTCAGGATGATGGTGTAGAAGGGATAAAACTCAAGAAAGCTGTTGGTGTATTCACAGGCCTCCGCCAGGAAAATGTCGGAGTGGCCCACCCGGATGTTGCCGTTGATCCGGTCCAGCATGCCGCCCACGCTGATGGTGGGATCGGTTTTTGCGTCCAGAAGGATGTTGGCGATCATGGAAGTTGTGGTGGTTTTTCCGTGAGTGCCTGCCACAGCGATGGAACAGAGGTAGTTGTCCATGATCTGACCCAGAAGAACGGCCCGGGACATCATGGGAATTCCTTTTTCCCTGGCTGCGGCAAATTCTTCGTTGTCCTCATGGATGGCGGCAGTGTAGACTACCAGATCGATATCGTCGGTGATGTTTTCCGCCTTCTGGCCGATGATTATCCTGGCGCCGACGGAGGTCAGATGGTCGGTGATCTCCGAGGCCTTCATGTCCGATCCGGATATGGTAAAATGGCGGCTGAGCAGGACTTCAGCCAGGCCGCTCATACTGATGCCGCCGATTCCGATAAAATGGACATGGACAGGGTGGTCAAACTGAACTTTATACATGATGAATCTCCTTTATCTCTGTTTTTAAAACGGGAGAGGGCGGCATTTGCCCCGGACCCGTCCATATAGTATAACTCACCGATATGACAGATTCAAGTACACAAATTTTACATAAGTTTTAAATAAAATAAAGAGAACAGTGTGGTGTAATTTTTCATCAATTATGGATAAAAAAATTATGAATAAGTTCATTTTTTTGTGCGTAACTACTTTAAATTTTACACTGTTGATGATATAATATTGACTATATGACAAAGGGGTGATTCTTTATGATAAAGAAAGAAATGATAGCTATGTTGTTAGCAGGTGGACAGGGCAGCCGGCTCGGCGTCTTGACATCCAGATTAGCCAAACCTGCTGTATCATTTGGCGGAAAGTACAAGATCATCGACTTCCCGCTCAGCAACTGTATTAATTCCGGCATTGATACTGTAGGTGTCCTTACCCAGTATCGCCCGCTCCGCCTGAACCAGCATATCGGTATCGGTATCCCCTGGGATCTTGACCGGAACATCGGCGGTGTCACTGTTCTTCCTCCCTATGAGAAGAGTGAGAATACGGACTGGTATACAGGAACAGCCAATGCCATCTTCCAGAACCTTGAGTTTATGGAGTATTATCATCCGAAGTATGTTGCTATTCTCGGCGGAGACCACATCTATAAGATGGATTATGAGCTGATGCTGGATTTCCACAAGAAGAATAACGCCAAGATCACACTGGCAACCTATGAGGTTCCCTGGGATGAGGCCAGCCGTTTCGGTCTGGTGATCACGGATGAGAATAATCAGGTGCAGGAATTTGAGGAGAAACCTCCCGTTCCCAGGAGCAATAAGGCTTCCATGGGTATCTATATCTTTGATTATGATATCTTAAAAGATGCCCTGATCGCTCTCCAGGATCAGCCGGGCTGTGACTTCGGTATGCACATCATTCCTTATTGCCACCAGAGGGGAGATAAGATCATGGCCTACAATTACCAGGGTTACTGGAAAGACGTAGGTACTCTGTCTTCCTACTGGGAAGCCAACATGGAACTGATCGACATCATTCCCGAATTCAATCTCTACGAAGAATTCTGGAGGATTTACACCAAGAGCGATGTTCTTCCGCCCCAGTACTTCTCCGCCAACTCCAAGGTATCCGGCTGTATCGTCAGCGAGGGCACCGAGGTTTACGGCGAGATCTACAATTCTGTGATCGGAGCCGATGTTACCGTCGAGGAAGGCGCAGTGGTGAGGAACTCCATCGTTATGCAGGGTTCCACGGTTAAAGCAGGCGCGAAGATCGAGAAATCAATCATTGCAGAGAATGTTGTGATCGGTGAAAATACAGAACTCGGTGTGTTTGAGGAAGCACCGAATAAGTTTAACGGCAAGGTATATGCCGGCGGACTGGTCACTGTTGGTGAAGGATCTGTTATTCCTGCAAACGTTAAGATTGGTAAAAACGTTGCGATCGTTGGCATCACCACCCCCGAGGATTATCCGGACGGGAAGCTTGCCAGCGGTGAATCGATTATCAGACAGTAGAAGGCAGGTGACGGATAGATGAAAGCAATAGGTATTATTTTAGCAGGTGGTAATAACAAGAGAATAGGAAGATTATCCGACAAAAGGGCGATCTCCGCACTGCCCATCGCAGGCAGTTACCGTGCCATCGACTTTGCACTCAGCAACATGACCAACTCCAAGATTTCCAGAGTGGCCGTTCTTCCCCAGTTTAATGCCCGTTCCTTAAATGAGCATTTAAGCTCCAGCAAATGGTGGGATTTCGGTCGTAAGCAGGGAGGACTCTACGTCTTTACCCCCACTCAGACCAAGGACAATAATTACTGGTATCAGGGAACCGCAGATGCCCTTTATCAGAATATTGATTTTATCAAGAAGAGCCACGAGCCGTATGTGATTATCGCTGCCGGTGACGGTGTCTATAAGCTGGATTACAATGATGTTCTCCAGAAACATATCGAGAAAAATGCGGACATTACCGTTGTCTACACCTCCATGAAGGATACGGATGACGATCTCACCCGTTTCGGCGTGCTTAAGCTGGACGAGGATGAGAGAATCGTGGAATTCGAGGAGAAACCTCTTGTGGCTGAGACCAACGACATCTCCATCGGTGTCTATGTGATCCGACGGAGACATCTCATCGAGATCCTTGAACGCTGTGCAAAGGAAGACCGTTACGACTTTGTAAAAGACGTGCTGGTTCGTTATAAAGGTGTACGCAAGATCTACGGTTACAAGATGGATTCCTACTGGAGAAATATCTCCACCATAGAATCCTACTATAAGACCAATATGGATTTCCTCAGGAAGGATATCCGGGATTACTTCTTCAAACAGTATCCGGATGTATATTCCAAGGTGGACGATCTTCCTCCGGCAAAATATAATGCCGGTTCCGACATCAAGAACTCCATCATCTCTTCCGGATGCATCATCAACGGAAAGATTGAGAATTCCGTGCTCTTTAAGGATGTTTATATCGGGAATAACTGTACCATCAAGAATTCCATCATCCTGAACAATGTCTATATCGGTGATGATTCCTACATCGAGAACTGTATTGTGGAGAGCCGGGATACCCTTCGTCCGGGTACCAATTATGTGGGAACCGAAGATGAGATCAAGATCGTTGTGGAGAAGAATGTAAGATACATTCTGTAGTGACGCATATTCCGCGGATTGAACCGGGAGATATTTTCCGGGCTGCATAAAACGTGATTTTTAAAAGATGAGTGGGCTGCCGCTTTTTGCGGCGGCCCGTTTTTTCATCCTATTTGCATAGATTATCCGGATATGCTATACTTAGTGCCGTAGTTTCAGAAAAGACCAGAGGATGGAAAGTACCATGAATACCAACAAGATATTTGCCCGGGTTTTTCGGCTCTTTCGCCGTTTCAAACCAAAGAAGAACAGGGTGACCCTCATCGAAAAACTGGATACCGGCGGGACGGGAAGTCTTTTCGCCCTGCGCAGGGAATGTGAGAGGCAGAGACTGGATTATGAATTTCATGTGATCAGGCAGAAGGACTATGAACTGAGCCTTTCAAACCTGCCCGGACTGATCCGTCTTTTCACGGTAAAAACCTATTATCTGGCTACCTCATCCTTTGTTTTTCTCAACGATAATTTCATGCCTATGGCCTATATGGATTTCGACCCCTCGGTGGTCATCGTCCAGCTTTGGCACGGCATGGGCTCTTATAAAAAATTTGCCGGCTCCTTTGAGAAGGATCCGGCCATGCTTGACCTGATCAGGGCGGTTAACCGTCAGGTCACCTGCATCCTGGCCAGCTCGGAGAATATCCGGGATAATTACGCCGAGGCGTTCTGCGTGCCAAGGGATAGAGTCCAGGCGCTGGGCTGTCCCCAGGCGGATTTTTATTTCAGGAAACATGATACGGACAGGTGGAGAGAAGTCATTTGCAGGAAGTACCCTGCCATGAAGGGGAAAAAATGGATCCTCTATGCCCCGACTTTCCGCGAGGATGAGGCCAGGGACAGGGATCTGCTGACCCATTTTGATTTCAGCGCGTTTCTCCGGGAACTGGGGGAGGAATATTGCCTGATGGTTCGTCTGCATCCTCAGATCCATGGAGATGAGGTGCCCGACGGGGTCATTGATATGACGGGATTCCCCAACATCCGCAAGCTTTTGTGTATGACGGATATCCTGATCACCGATTATTCATCCATCACCGTGGAGTACGCCTTGTTAAACCGTCCCATCCTTCTCTATGCTTTTGATCAGGACTGGTATATCCGCAGGGACCGCGGCTTTTATTTCGACTTTGAACAGACTGCCCCCGGCCCTGTCTTAAAGACCACAGAAGACCTGATCCGGACCATAAAGGAAGAAAACTGGGATCTGGCCAAAGTGGAAGCCTTTGCCCGCCTCCACAATGATTTCTTTGATGACCGGTCAGCAGAAAGGATCGTGAACCATTTTTTGCGGCCGACAGAGTAAAAATGACTCTCTCACCCTCAGGGGTTGAGGGAGTTTTGCTTGACAGAGAAAGGAGAAGGGATGATCATTGAGCGAATCCGCGGTTTTTTTGCCGGAACCGCAGGAAAGAGAGCAGAAGAGGAGAAAATCATGAAGATTATCGTAGGTCTGGGCAACCCTACAAATCAGTATAAGGGAACCAGGCACAACATCGGCTATATGGCTTTGGATAAGATCGCCAGGGCCAACGGAATCACCCTTAATCAGCATAAGCACAAAGCACTCACCGGAAACGGATTTGTGGGTGGTCAGCGGGTCATGCTGATGAAACCTCTTACTTTTATGAATCTAAGCGGGGAGAGTGTCCGGGCCGCTGCGGATTTTTATAAGATCGATCCTGAAGATATCCTGATCATCTATGATGACATCAGCCTGGAACCGGGTAAGCTCCGTATCCGCAAGAAAGGAAGTGCCGGGGGCCACAACGGGATCAAGAGCATAATCCGCCATATGGGAGGCGATAATTTTCCCAGGATCCGGGTCGGGATCGGCGGGGAGAGACACCCTGATATGGACCTGGCCGACTATGTGTTAAGCCGTTTTGAGCCGGAGGAAGCCGAGGTGATCGATCTGGCGCTGGACAAAGCGGCAAAAGCTGCGGAACTTATCGTTCAGGACGATATTGATGCCGCCATGAACCTTTATAATACTCCAAGGAAAAAGAAGACGAAGAAGCAGAAGAATCCGGAAGAGGTGAAGGATGGAGGAAAAGAGCAGGAGAGCGTTGACCGAACCCCTGAATCGGTATGAAGAATATCTGAGGATCAGAAAGGATATGGAGGAGAAGAGGTTTCCCCTCCGGATTTCCGGCTGCGTGGATTCCCTGAAGAGCCATCTGATCACTGCACTGGGAGAAGATGTGCCCTGCCGTCTGGTCCTTACCTACCGTGAGGAAAAGGCCAGGGAACTCTATGAAAACCTGAGTTTTTTTGATTCCGGATGTGTCCATTACCCCTCCAAAGATATCCTTTTTTACCGCGCGGATATCCACAGCAATCAGCTGGTGGAGAAGAGGATGGATATCATCCGGCGGCTTTCTGCCGGAGAACCTCTCACTCTTGTAGCCTGTTTTGACGTCCTTATGGAGAAACTGATTCCCTTTGCGGCCTTTCGGTCGGAATGTTTTGTTATTGATCATTCTTCCCTGATCGAGCTTTCCGCCTTGAGACTCAAGCTGGTGGAAATGGGATATGAGAGCAGCGGTCTGGTGGAGAAGCCGGGGGATTTCTCGATCCGGGGAGATATAGTGGATATTTTTCCCCTGACGGAGGATGCTCCGGTCCGTGTGGAATTATGGGATGAAGAAGTGGACTCCATCCGGTCTTTTGATGTGGATTCGCAGAGAAGTATAGAGACCCTTGACCGGGTCTGTATTTATCCCGCATCCGACATGATTCTGACCAGGGACCGGATAGCGGACGCGGTTCGTAAAATGCGGGAGGAGTATGCGGAAAGGGAGGCTTATTTCAAGCAGAGGAAAAAGAATAAAGAGAAGGAAACCCTGCGGAAGATGGTGATTTCCGCGACGGAGGAACTTACCTCTTCCGGGACTGCCCTGAACAATGAATCCCTGCTCTCCTATTTTTATGAGGAGACCGAATCTCTGCTGGATTACCTGCCGGAAGATACCCTGGTCTTTATCGATGAACCTCACAGGAGTCTGGACAGGGCTAAGGGAAGCGAACAGGAGTTTCTCCTGTCTATGGAAAGCCGTCTGGAGGGCGGCTATATCCTTCCGGGTCAGGCAGATCTGCTTTATTCCGGTGATTATATTCTGGGAAAACTGACAGACAGACCTTTGATTCTCTTAAGTGACCTGATCTCCCGCCCGGCAGATTTTCAGCCGGCTGCAGACTATGTGCTGAATACACGGTCCATCAACCCTTATAACAACAGTTTTGAAGAACTGGCCAAAGATCTGGGAAAATGGAGGCAGAAGGGTTACCGGACCATACTTATGTCCTCCTCCAGGACCAGGGCCCAGAGGCTGGCGGATGATTTAAGGTCTTTTGAACTGAATGCCTGGTATGCACCGGACTATGACCGGTCTGTCCTGGAAGGAGAGATCATGGTGGTTCCTGGCAGGCTGAGCTCAGGCTTCGAATATCCGGATATCCGTTTTGTGGTCCTGACGGAGAAAGATATTTTTAAGGAAAAAAAGAAGAAGAAAAGCCGGAGGTATGCCGGGTACAACGGACAGAAGATCCGGGCTTTATCAGACCTTTCCCCGGGGGACTATGTGGTTCATGAAAAATACGGTCTGGGGATCTATAAAGGGATAGAGAGTGTAGAGACCGAAGGCGTGGTCAAAGACTATATCTGTATAGGCTACCAGGACAGCAGCAATTACCTTTTTCCGGCTGCCCAGCTGGAGATGATCCAGAAATATGCCAGCAGCAGCGCAAAGAAACCAAAGCTGAATAAACTGAACAGCCCGGAATGGAAAAAAACCAAGAGCAGGGTGAAGTCCAGGATCCAGGTGGCGGCAAATGACCTGATCAGGCTATATGCCCGCCGTCAGGCAGATAAGGGCTTCTGTTTCGGCGAGGATACTGTATGGCAGAGAGAGTTTGAGGAACTGTTTCCCTATGAAGAAACGGAAGACCAGCTGAATGCCATCGAGGATACAAAAAGCGATATGGAGAGCCCTAAAATCATGGACCGTCTGATCTGTGGTGACGTGGGCTACGGCAAGACCGAGGTGGCCATCCGGGCTGCCTTCAAGGCAGTCCAGGACAGCAGGCAGGTGGCCATGCTGGTCCCCACCACCATCCTTGCCCAGCAGCATTACAATTCTTTTAAAGAACGGATGGATCATTACCCTGTGGAGATCAGGATGCTTTCCCGCTTCTGTACGCCCAAAGAGACCAGGGAGATCCAGGAAGGACTTAAGGACGGTTCCGTGGATATCGTCATCGGGACCCATAAACTTCTTTCCCCCAAGATACAATATAAGAATCTGGGCCTGCTGGTCATCGATGAGGAGCAGAGATTCGGAGTAAGACAGAAAGAAAAGATCAAGGAATTGAGGAAGAACGTGGATGTTCTTGCCCTGTCCGCCACACCTATACCCAGGACTCTTCACATGAGCCTTGCCGGGATCCGGGATATGAGTGTGCTGGAGATTCCCCCGGTGGACCGCAGGGCGGTGCAGACTTATGTCCTGGAATACAACGAGGAGATGGTCAGAGAAGCTATCGAGCGGGAACTGGCCAGGGACGGACAGGTTTACTACGTCTATAACCGGGTGACATCCATAGAGGAGATCGCTGCGGGGCTGAAAAGGCTTGTGCCGGAAGCCAGAGTGGAGTATGCCCATGGCCAGATGGGCGAACGGCAGCTGGAAAATATTATGATGGAATTTATCCGGGGAGAGATTGATGTGCTGGTGTCCACCACCATCATCGAAACCGGACTGGATATTCCCAACGCCAATACCATGATCATTCATGACGCCCAGAATTTCGGCCTTTCCCAGCTTTATCAGCTGCGGGGCCGTGTGGGCCGGTCTAAACGGACTGCCTACGCATTTCTGATGTATCAGCGGAACCGCATCCTCCGGGAGGAAGCGGAAAAACGCCTGAAGGCGATCAGGGAGTTCACCGATCTGGGGAGCGGATTCAAGATTGCCCTGAAGGATCTGGAAATCCGGGGAGCCGGAAACCTGTTGGGAGCCGAGCAGTCCGGGCATATCGAGAGTGTGGGCTATGACCTCTACTGCAAGATGCTGGACGAGGCCATCAGGGAACTGAAGGGGGAGATCCGTGAGGAGGATACCCTGGACAGCACCGTTGATCTGTCCCTCAATGCCTATATTCCTTCCACCTATGTTAAAAATGAGAGCCAGAAGCTGGCACTCTATAAAAAAATTGCCATGGTGGAGACCAGGGAAGAATATGAAGATATGGTGGATGAACTGACAGACCGCTACGGGGATGTCCCTCTTCCCCTCTGCCGCCTGCTTGAGGCGGCCCTCCTGAGGGCCAGGGCAAGAAAAGCCCGGATCACCCTCATTGAACAGAAAGGGAATGAAATAAGGTTTGTACTCAGACCGGGCGGGACTGTGGATTACAAGGATGTACAGAAGGTTCTTGACCGTTATCCCCGGAGGGTCAGGATCGCGCCGGAAAAAGAACCCACATTCCTCTTCAATGTGAAAGGGGTATCCCGGAAAAACCTCATGCAGGAGGTGGCCGGGATGATCGATGCGCTTGAACCCCTGACCGCTGTTCCCCGGGAGGATCCGGAGGAGAATATGTGAAGGAAAAAAGTTGTTGGCTTTATCCTGAACTTATACTATAATAGTTACGATTGCGGTAAAAAGCCGGTAAGACGGCCATCCCAATCCATTACATAAGGTAATCAATCATTAGGAGGCATATTATTATGATGAGAAAGTTTGTGAAGAGGGCTGCCATCGCAGTTATGGTTCTGGCCATGGCTCTGGGATGTATGACAGGCTGTACCACATCGAGGGACCTTAAGACTCAGAACGGAAATAAGGTTTTGTTCACTTATGACGGGAGAAAAGTGAATTTGAAGGAAGCCTGGATCTATGCCAAGATGACTGCTTCCCAGTATGATTATTATTACGGCGGTTATTACGGCTCGGATTTCTGGAATATGGTCATTACCACTGATGAGAACGGTAAGAATGTCACTTTTGAGGACAACGTCAAAAAACAGGTTATCTCTCAGATCAAGCAGATCATCATCCTGAATCATAAGGCGGGAGAATATAAGGTGAGCCTTACGGATGAGGAGAAGGAAGAGTGCGCCAAATACGCGGAAGCTTTTGCCAAAAGCGCCGAGGGTGCTGCCATCCTGAAGGAATGCGGTGCCTCTGAAAAGGATATGGCACTGATCTATGAGGAGAACAAGATCGCCTCCAAGGTGCAGGAAGCCGCTGTGGCTGATGTGGACACCCAGGTAAGCGATGACGAAGCACGGATCACAGCCATCGCCCGTATCGTCTATCCCGTTACCAAGACTGATGATGAGGGTAAGACCGTTGATCTTGAAGGTAAGGAGAAGGAGGAGGTCTTAAAGACAGCCCAGGCAGCCCTCAAGAAGATCAAAGAGGGGACCTCCCTGGAAGACGTGGCCAAGGAAGCGGAATATTCCAATACCACGGAAACTTTTGCCGCGGGAGAATCCGAAGAAGGTGAAGCTTTTGAAAAGAAGCTGGCCAAGATGAAGGACGGAGACCTCATGGATGAGGTTATGGAATGTGATAACGGTTATGTGGTGGCCCGGCTCACCGCCTATACCGACCGTGAGTCCACTGATCAGAATAAGGAAAATATCGTTTCCCAGAGACAGCAGGAAGCTTTCAATACTCTTTATGAAGAGTGGACCGCTGATCTTGAAAAGGAATGGGACTATGAAAAAGATGTGGACCAGGCACTTTGGGCGGAATTGATCCTCCACAGTGAAGAATCCACTGCTACTGAAGCTGCGGCGGAAACCGGAGCCGCAGCGGATACGGCTGCAGAGGCATCCACCGGTGGTGAGGCAGCCGGCAGCACAGAAGATACAGCTGCAGAGGCATCCACCAATGAGTGACCTGCCGGAGAGATTCCTTGAGGCCATGCAGGAAATCCTGGGAGAAGAGTATCCCTCATTTCTTGCAGCCTTTGGGGATGATCGTCATTACGGTTTACGGATTAATACATCGAAGGTATCCAGGGAGGAATTCGAGAGAATTGCTCCCTTTCCTTTAACCCCTGTACCCTGGATACCCGATGGTTATTATTATGAAAAAGGGAGTGATCCCGCGGGGCATCCTTTTTATGCCGCGGGACTTTATTATCTTCAGGAACCCAGTGCCATGACTCCCGCCTCCCGGCTTCCGGTCAGCCCCGGAGACCGTGTGCTTGATCTCTGTGCGGCTCCGGGAGGAAAAGCCACCGCTATCGGGGCAGCCCTTAAAGGGCAGGGGCTTCTGGCTGCCAACGATATCAATACAGCCAGAGCCAGGGCCCTTTTGCGTAATCTCGAGCTTTTCGGGATACGCAACAGTCTGGTACTCAATGAATCTCCCCGCCGGCTGGCAGAGATCTTCCCTGGATATTTTGACAAGATCATGGTGGATGCACCATGTTCGGGAGAGGGGATGTTCAGGAAAAATCCCGCAACGGTCCAGGCCTGGATGGAGAAGGGACCGGCATATTTTTCATCCCTGCAGAAGGAGATCATCCTTTATGCAGCAGATATGCTGAAGCCGGGGGGAAAGATGTTCTATTCCACCTGTACTTTCTCTCCCCTGGAAAATGAAGGGGTGATCAGCTGGCTCCTGGATCGCAGACCCGAAATGAGAACGGTTCCCATGGAGGATTATGAAGGGTTTTCCCCCGGACTGACCTCTTTCCGCGGGGAGGATTACCATCCCGGCTGCAGACTGGCCCGAAGGATCTGGCCGCACCGCATGCCGGGAGAAGGACATTTCCTGGCTCTGCTTCAGAAAGAGGGGGTTGAGCAAGATGGGGAAGAAGGCGGAGAAGAAAAAAAAGACCGGGTATACCCCGGCGGGAAAAAACAAAAAAAAGGGAGGAAAAAAGGCAGAGCTGACCGGGATCAGGCCCTGTTCGGTGACCGGGATCAGGTCGCTGCCGTGAAAGAGTTTCTGTCCCATCTCAGAGGCTGGGCCGCAGAAGAAATCAGGCCGGATCATCTGGAGTTCCGGGGAGATAAGGTATACTATGTGGTATCCCGGGAGGAGGAAGGGAAAGGTCTCCGTTTTCTCAGAAACGGTGTCTATCTGGGAGAATGCCGGAAGAATCGTTTTGAACCTTCGCAGCCCTTTGCCCTGATCCTGTCCGGAGATACCTTCCGGCCATGCCTGGACCTTTCCGGTCATGAGGAAAAGATCAAAGCTTATCTTCGTGGAGAAAGCTTCCGGTTCGAAAACCGGCCGGATGCCGGGACGGATCCCGGCAGTACGCCGGAGAAAGGCTGGGTCCTTGTGCTGGTGGATGGGTATTCCCTGGGTTTCGGGAAAATGACCGGAGACCTGCTTAAAAATAAATATCCTCCCGGATGGAGGAGGAGAGAGTAGTATTTCCTACTCAGTCTCCAGCTGATCCACTATTGCCTCCACTTTTTCCCGGATTTCTTTTTTGAGAAAGATTTCCCGGAAAGACCGGTCATAAGGAGGATAAGCTATGCCGTATTCCGTCACAATACCGGTGATAAGGTCGGCGTCGGTCACATCGAAGGCGGGATTGTAAACTTTGATCCCATCTGCTACCATGGGTTCTTTATACCACATGTGGGTGACTTCGGCAGGCTTTCTCTGTTCGATCACGATGCCTGCCCCGGTCTCTGTCCCAAGGTCGATGGTGGATGTGGGCGCGCAGACATAGAAGGGTACGCCATAACGTTTCGCTGCCAGGGCCACCATGGAGGTGCCGATCTTGTTGGCGGTGTCTCCGTTGGCGGCAACCCGGTCACAGCCCACAAAGATGGCATCGATCTTTCCTTCCCTCATCAGGGAGGCAGACATGTTATCGCAGAGTACGGTGACATCCATCCCCGCGCTCTTTAACTCGAAACTGGTGAGACGGGCACCCTGAAGGAGAGGCCTGGTCTCATCACAGTAGATCTTAAAACCGTAACCCTGTTCATGACCAAGATACATGGGAGCAGTGGCAGTGCCGTATTTCACCGTGGCCAGCTGTCCGGCATTGCAGTGGGTGAGCAGGCCGTCCCCGGGTTTGACGAGGCTGAGGCCGTAGCGTCCTATGCTGCGGCATACTTCGATATCCTCCTGACGGATCTTCAGAGCCTCTTTCCGGAGGATCTCCACGATTTCCGGGGGAGTGCTGTCCCGGTGATCCAGAACCACACCTTCCATACGCTTCAGTGCCCAGGAAAGGTTTACGGCGGTGGGACGTGAAGAGTTCAGATAGTCGGATGCCTTTTTGTACTGCTGATAAAAATCATCAAAATCATCCGCCCGGATAGAACGGGCAGCCAGATAGATGCCGATGGCGGCACTTACACCGATGGCAGGGGCCCCACGGACTTTCAGGAGATAGATGGCATCCCAGATCTCTTCCTGGCTGGTCAGGGACAGGATCTCGATCCGGTTGGGCAGCTTCGTCTGGTCGATGATGACCAAAGCATGATTCTTCTCATCAAGATCCACGGTATCATAGTCAAGGATAGTAAGCGGAGCTTCTTTCCTGTCATTTTCCAAAATATCTTCACGGACGGCAGACATATCTATTCCTCCTTATATTTTACTCTGAAATAAGAATATATAATCCCGGGAAATCCGTCAATGGCATAAAGTGCCCTGGTCAGATAATTACCGGGCCTGCCCGAAATGTTCCCCGGAACG
>CACZOS010000120.1 GCA_902782815.1 uncultured Lachnospiraceae bacterium
AGATCTGAAGGTATCCCGCATCTGTATGGGATGTATGGGTTTTGGTGATTCCGGACGTGGACAGCACAGCTGGACGATCGATGAGGCTCATACCAGAGAGATCATAAAGCGGGGACTTGACCTGGGTGTAAACTTCTACGATACGGCGATCGCTTACCAGAGCGGGACCAGTGAACAGTATGTGGGACGTGCACTCAGGGATTTCGCGGACCGTAAGGATGTGGTCCTTGCCACGAAATTCCTTCCCCGGACACCGGAGGAGATAGAAGAAGGGATCAGCGGACAGCAGCACATTGAAAACATGATCGATACCAGTCTTAAAAACCTGGGAATGGACTATGTGGATCTTTACATCTATCACATGTGGGACTGGAACACACCGGTCTATGATATCCTTGATGGCCTGAATCGTGTGGTAAAAGCGGGAAAGGCAAGATATATCGGTATATCCAACTGCTTTGCATGGCAGCTTGCCAAAGCCAACGCGCTGGCCGAAAGGGAAGGATTCGCGAAATTTGTCTCCATTCAGGGACATTATAATCTGATCTTCCGGGAAGAGGAAAGGGAAATGGTTCCCTACTGCGAGGAAGAGAACATTGCCCTTACTCCCTACAGCGCCCTGGCAAGCGGAAGGCTTTCCAGATTACCGGGAGAAGGAGGAACGAAACGGGCGGAAGAGGATTCCTACGCCAAATTCAAATATGACGCTACGGCAGAACAGGACAACGTGATCATCGCCCGTGTCGCTGAACTTGCCGAAAAACACGGGGTGACCATGACGGAGATATCCCTGGCCTGGCTTCTTGGTAAAGTGACCTCTCCGGTGGTGGGCGCAACCAAACTGCATCATATCGAAGGAGCTGCCAAAGCAGTGGATCTGGATCTGACCCATGAGGAGACCGCCTGTCTGGAGGAACCCTATGTACCGCATCCCCTGGCCGGAGTGATGGCACAGAACAAGAGAAGTGATGCGGCAAAAAAGCATGTCTGGTCAACGGGTGATCAGAAGATCGGAGGGAGTAAAGAGTAAGCTGATTGACAGGCCACTGTATACCGAATATAATCAGTATAGCTGTTGATTGACCCTGCCGGCGGATCCGGCAGGAACAGGATAAGGATTATTTCGGGAACAGGACATATGATTATCTATTTTTCAGGTACGGGAAACAGTCGCTTTGTTGCTGAGCGCCTTGGAGCAGCTCTTTCCGACAAGGTTATTGACGCCTCCCGTTTCATTCAGGAAGAAAAAGGTGCCGTATTTACCAAATCCGGCACCTATATATTTATTTCACCGGTTTATGCTGCCGCACCGCCGGTGGTCTTTATGGATTTTATCCGGAGGTCCCGGTTTCCGGAGGGATGTCCGGCTTACTTTGTGATGACCTGCGCGGGCGACATGGGGGCCGCTCCCCTTTATTGTGAAAAACTCGCTTATAAGAAGGGATTACATTATCTGGGAACCGTAAGGGTAGTCATGCCTCAGAACTATCTTCCCTTTTTCCGGATGGGAACGAAGGAGGAGAACAGGATAAAGATCGAGGCGGCGCTTCCTGTCATTGACAGGATAGCGGATGCTGCCCGGGACGGACACTCTTTGCCGGATCCCGGCACAAAGATCTGGGAGCGTCTATTGACTCCCCTCATTCTGAAGCCTTTCTATAAATTTCTGGTTTCTGCCAAGGCTTTTTTCTCCACAGAAAAATGCATCGGCTGCGGAAAGTGCGCCAAGGTCTGTCCGCTTAACAACATTACTTTAACCGAGAAAAGGCCGGTCTGGGGAGAACGCTGTACCCATTGTATGGCCTGCATTAACCTGTGTCCCGTGAACGCTGTGGAATATGGACGGTGGACGCGGCGTAAAGTCCGTTATGGCGGACCGGAAAGCCTGACAAAAGACTGAATGATCACTCTTTCTTTGTGACAGTTTTGTGACTTTGCTTAGACTATAATGCTGACAGAAGACAAGGCGGAAAATAAGAAGGAGGCTGATCATATGGGTGTAGAGGCTTTAAATATTAACGGGAAAGAAATGGAATATCTGCATTTCGGCAATAAGGACGGAGAGAAATTCGTCATACTGCCGGGGCTTGCCTTAAAGAGTGTCATGGGTTCCGCGGAAATGATCATCCCGGCATATGCCCTTCTGGCAGAAAACTATGATATTTACCTGTTTGACCACATAAAGGCTGAGCCGGAGGGATATGAGATCAGAGGAATGGCGGAAGATACGGCTGCGGCCTTTGATCAGTTGGGACTCGATCATGTTCATCTCATGGGGGTGTCCATGGGAGGTATGGTTGCCCAGAGGATCGCCGCAGACGAACCGGAGAGGGTAACCTCCCTTTTCCTGTGCTCCACGGCAATGAACACCGCCCACTCTGATCCGGCTGTTTTTGACAGCTGGCAGGAGCTTGCTGAGAAGAAGGAGACATCCGCTCTTATGGCATCCTTTGGGGAGAGGGTTTATACCCCATCCTTCTTTGAAACCTACAAGGATTTCATCGTGGCTTCCGGG
>CACZOS010000121.1 GCA_902782815.1 uncultured Lachnospiraceae bacterium
ATACGGTCGGATACAGCCCTCAGCATACGGATATTGGTCTCCATCTCCTCAATCTCCTCATTTGCGGGATCAAAAGAAGGTCCCAGACTCCGAAAATCGATTTCCACGTTTCCCTTATATATCCTGACCAGAACATCCATATAAGCATCCTGCTTTTTATGGTTGGAGGCATAGACAGCCATCTCTTCCACCGCAAGTGCAGCATGTACCGATGAGGAGGTGTCCAAACCATTATTTTCGCAGATCTGCTGAAGGGTTCTGCTCATACCTGAGATCTGAGCCGGATCATTTGTGATGGTTATATCCATAACCGGTCTGGTGTCCACCTCACGTTCAAAAAGAAGAATGGTCTTCAGTCTGCCTTCAGATTTTTTCAGAATCCTGGAGTTACAGATGAGAATGAAGATCATCACCAGGACGGCATTTACCGGGTAAGCCCACCATACTCCTTCCACTCCGATCAGCCTGGTCATGATCCATGTTACGGGAACAACACCCAGAAAGCCATCCAGAGCACCGATCAGCGTGGCGTAGCCTGTCATACCCAGGATCTTCAGATAACGGAAGTAAAGTATGGTCGTACTCCGTACCAGATAACAGAGGGAGAATACCCGAAGGGCCCGGACCGCCATAATGACCTGATCCGATTCCGTGATATTGTACAAAGCTGCCGCCTGAGGGGCAAAAACGATAAATGACGCGGTACACAGAACCGCCACAATAAACTGTCCCAAAAGAGATGTCCTGAGTATTCCGGCCTGCCCCCTGAAGTCATGCTGACCATGAAGGACTGCCATTATGGGCGTTGCTGCCCCGATCAATGCACTCATAAAAATGGAGATAACCGAAAGAGACTGCTGACACAGGGAGTATGCCACCACCCCGTTCATCCCTGCCAGACCGAGAGCCAGAGAGTTACATACCGCATACTGGAGAGTAAAACCCACCTGGGTCATGGCATCGGATCCCCCCTGTTTAAAAATCTCCCAGAGATATTTCAGGGATGAAAGGATTTCTTTACTGACATAGAATTTCAGCTTCTTTCTTGCCAACGCATAGACGACCACCACAAGGCTGACCACATATCCTGTCAGTGTGGCCCAGGCCGCTCCTTCCACACCCATGCCGAATACACGGATATAAACGTAATCCATAATAATATTCACCACATTCGCCACCACATTCACCACAGTGGCATGAGTAGGCAGACCGGCCGGGGGAAGAAATTCCACAAAAGTGAGTATGGTAACCAGCAGGGGTACGGACAGTAATAAAACCCGCAGATAATGATTAAAAGCCGGCTTGACCAGAGGATCATCACAGAGGATCCCGGAAATGCCACGGAAGAAAACAAATCCCAGAAGGAACATCAATATTCCCGTAAACAGGGCCACGGACATGGCTGCGGTAAAACTGCGGACGGCGCCTTCATGGTCTCTCCTGCCCAGGGAGATGGCGTAGATGGTTGACCCGCCGCAGCCCAGAAGACAGAAGGCTGCCGCCACTGCCAGCATTACCGGTGCACCCAGGTTAACGATAGCCAGACCCTGGCTGCCCAGCAGCCTGGATACCACCATACTGTCCGCAAATTCATTGAGGGATACGGCCGCCGATGTGATCATGGTCGGGAGGAGATAGTGCCCGAATTTTTTCATAAGAAGACGATTCGAACGATTAACTGCATATTTTTGGTTTTCCATGTCAGAGTGCATAGTTGTCTTTCCTTTTCCTTTTTTTTACATAACATACCATATAAATGGCTGTTTGTGTGTTCGGATTTCCGGAATTTTGCCGCAATGTCTCAGTTTTTTCAGCGGTTTTTCCGGAAGACTGTACAAGAGAGGCACTTTTGCTATAATGTAGGGAAAGAGGAGTTGGTGAGATGAGATATCTGGAATATACAGTCGGAAAAGAAGACCGGGATGAAGAGGTTCTTTCCATCCTGCGGTTCAGGCTGGGACTTTCCACAAAAAAAATCCGGTCTGTCAAATGGGATCCGGCCGGAATTCTGCTGGATGGAAAAAGAGTAACGGTCCGCCGGAGAGTTGAAGAAGGGCAGACCCTGAAAGTGTTGAAAAGCGATTCGGAAAACCGCGCCAGAAGAATCATTCCCAGCCCCATGACTCTCGATATCCTGTATGAAGATGAGGATTTTCTCTTTGTAAACAAACCGGCAGGCCTGGTCTGCCATCCTTCCATGGGACACAGGCAGGACAGTCTGGCCAACGGAATACAGGCCTACTTTGAGGAAAAGGAAAAAGACAGCAATATCCACCTTCTGGGCCGTCTGGACAAGGATACTTCCGGCATACTGGGAATCGCCAAAAACGGAGTTATGGCCAGAAGGATGATCCAGGGCAATGGAATTCAGAAGGAGTACCTGGCCATAACCGAAGGCTGTCTCCCACAAGAAAAAGGGACCATCGATATTCCCATGGAAGAATACCGCGATCCCTCAGATCATCTGCTCAAAATGCGCCGGGCCGTCTCCGGATCGGATGAAATTCCTCTGACCGGCCGGGAGGGCATCTCCGGGGTCAGGAATGCCCTGACCTTCTACGAATCTGTCTGCCGCCGGAATGAATACAGTGTATGCCGTGTCCGGATCAACACGGGGAGAATGCACCAGATCCGTTTTCACATGGCTCAGATCGGACATCCCCTTCTGGGGGACAGCCTTTATGGGCGGGGACCGGCAGAAAACATGAAAAGGGCTGCTCTGCACGCCCGCAAAGCAGTATTTTCCCACCCCCTCTCCGGGAAAATGATCATCCTGGAGGCAGAGATTCCCGAGGACTTTGCGTCACTGCTTTGTCTCTCGCAGGGGAATTGATGCATCATGAATCAAAGATAATGCTCATTGACATAGTCAATGAAATCTGATCCTGCATTTTGAAGGGATGAGACAGATAAATTTTCTCCCATGATCCGCTTTAAAAAACGCACACTGTTCCGGAGGATCTTCCTGTTGAGACTGCCCCGGAAGAATTCATTTGCAATGATATCCACACTGTCGGATACACATGCCGCATCGTCTTCATCCAGTCCCTCCAGGCTGTCCTTCACTGCTTTCGCCAGCCTGTTGAGTCTCTTGCCGGAAAGATGGATCTCAGCAGTTTCAGAGCCGTACCGGTATCTCTCCAGCATCCTGTACTTTATGGATGAGATCCGAAGGAAGAGTTCATAATTGCTTTCCACCAGAACACAGAGCCTGCTTCTGGATCTTGAAACATCCTGATACATCAGCTTGTAGAAAAGGAACTCCGGATTGGGATAAACGGGTCCCCTGATCCTGCCCTCCTCATCGTAGCTGAACCGGTCATCCATGAGGATGAGCACATTGTCAAATCCCTGTTCCTCGGTTTGCCGGTTTTCCCCATCATGTTCAACAACTCTTTCCTCCCCGGATCCGGCATCGGGAATATATTTATACCTCAGCTGGTCCTCATAGAGGCGTATGAGCGCATGGGCCTCCTTCTCGTCGTTTGCATAGATCACATCTATATCCGAATAGTCCATATAACCCCGGATTCCTTCGTGAAGATTCAGCATGGACCGGTAGAAGGAAGTGATCTCCGCACTGGTTCTGATCTTCTCCGACAGAGCATACTCTCTATATCCCTCTGTCTGACTGAGGAAGGAAGAGATATCGCTTCTCTTCTCCTCCCCGGGCATCCGGCGGTCGGAATCAAAGGCACAGATGAGAATCATCCCCTGACTCCGGGCATATTCCATAATCCTTCCGACAGCAGTGATATCCAGATAATCTGCCTCATCAATAAAAAGACAATGATACCCTTCAAGCCATTCCGGTCCGCCTTCTCCCAGTTCTCCGGCAGGGAGAATATCCACACATTTCCAGTGGTCTTTAAGATACCTGTGCCCGTCGCTGAAAATACCGCCATGGATGATACAGCAGGGAGACTCCTCCCCGGCTGTCTTCCGGACGA